>NZ_VHON01000032.1:0-100577 GCF_008690365.1 Acetobacter sp. DmW_136 | reverse complement strand
TTCCTAAACCCGCCAAGACTACTCCGTCTCGGTGAAGCAGCTTCTACACCCCACCATAATATAACGTCAATCCCTAAAATCAGAAAAAATCCATATTCCTGATTTTTTGCCTTAAGCCCCACCTCCCCTACATCACGAAAAAGCCTTCTTCCTCACATTTCTCCTTATGCGGCGGGGCTTGACTATCGGGCACGCTGAACGATTTGTGCACTGAACAGTAACTTGCTGAGGCCAGACTGCCTTATGGGCAAGCACATAAAGACGCTCATGCTGTGACAAAGGTTCCTATGTTAAACAAGGATGACATTTAACAGATGCGCATTCTCTTCCCTTACATCGCACAGCCGCACCAAACCTTGCATTCTTTGCCGATTGCAATGGAGATTGCGAGCCGTCACCCCGAGGCTGAAGTGCATCTTGCCTGCACCACACAATCGCATCTGGATTATGTGCGCTCACTGGCCGCATATTATCCAGAATCGAAAGTACAGTTCAGCCTTCTACACCTTCCTCAGTTTCTTCGGCGCCAAACTGAACGCTACGGGCAGACCGCTTTTTTTCGTCTGGCGAGCCTATTTTTTAACAAGAATTATTTCTCTTCGTTTCAGGGGATTGTTGTTCCCGAGCGCACTTCACTCTATCTGCGCAAGCTAGGGGTAAATAAGCCAAGGCTGATATGGACACGCCACGGTGCCGGAGATCGGGCTATTGGTTTTGCGCGTGACGTAAAGAAATTCGACTACGTGCTGATGGCTGGACACAAAATAGAAGAGCGGCTTTTAGCTCAAGGTGCCATCCGTCCTGGCTGTTATCATACTGGCGTTTATGCCAAATTCGATATGGTTCATCGGATGCGCCATCGGACATTACGTCTATTTAACAATAATCGCCCGACTGTCCTTTATAATCCACATTTTAATACGCGCCTCTCATCCTGGCCTAAAATGGGCCTGAATGTGCTGACACATTTTGCTAACCAAGACCGTTATAATCTTATCTTTGCGCCCCATTATCGGCTGTTTGACAACAAAAAAGCCGAAGCATTGCAGTTAGAACGTGCATTTGGGCATTATCCGCACATGCTGGTGGATACCGGTAGTGCCCGCAGCATTGATATGACGTACACGTCCACCGCAGATATGTATCTGGGCGATGTGAGTTCGCAAGTTGCCGAATTTCTGGTAAAGCCGCGCGCTTGTATGTTTCTGAATGCGCACAATGTTGATTGGGAGGGGGATGAAAATTACCGCTTCTGGTCTTTGGGACCTGTGCTGAATACTATTGACAGTCTAGGAGAAGACATTGAACAAGCCTTTTCGTCGCACAATGCTTTCGTAAATCTGCAAAAAGATTATATACGCGACACGTTCGACCTTGTTGGGGACGAACCGACTGCGCCGGTAGGGGCCGACGCAATTGTTGATTTTCTTCGAATGGCCAGCTGATGAATAGTATGAACCCTGCTTCTGCAATCTCTTTAAATGAAACCCTCCAACCGGTTTCTACCGCATCTGGTCAGCCACGCCGGTACGGGGATTTTGCAACATTTCCTGAAGCGTTGGACTATGCCGCTCAAGGCGAAGCCGGGTTTAACATTTATTCCGGCAAAGGCGTACTTCTAGAAGCCCTACCCTATAAAGTATTGCGTCAGCAGGCTGTTGATACAGCTTTGCGCCTTTTGGGCATGGGCCTACAACCGGGAGACCGTGTTGCCATTGTGGCGGAAAGCGATGGTGATTTTGCCCGCATCTTCTTTGGCTGTCAGTATGCTGGTTTGGTTGCGGCCCCCCTTCCCCTCCCAGTCGCTTTTGGCGGCAAAGAAGCCTATCTGAAAACTCTTCGGGGTATGATTACTAGCGCACAAGCCAGCGCCGTGATTATTCCGCAGATTATCGAAGGCTGGACGGACGAAATTGTAACGGGCTTGGGCCTTGTTTTTGCTGGGCCACCTGCTGAGCTTATGGCACGCCCTGTGCCAGATATGCCGCTGCCGGATATTCAACCAGAAAACCTTTCATATCTTCAGTTTTCTTCTGGCAGCACACGCTTCCCCATGGGGGTTTGCGTAAGCCACCGTTCCGGCATGGCGAATGTTTCCTCCATTGCACGCAATGGATTGCAGGTTAAGGAAACAGGGGATCGCTGCGTTTCGTGGCTTCCTCTCTATCATGATATGGGTCTGGTTGGTTTCTTCCTGACACCCATGACGTGCCAGTTGAGCGTGGATCTGCTGCCGACACGCGAATTCGCACGCAGACCACATGTATGGCTGGATCTGATCAGCCGTAACCGTGGCACCATCGCCTACAGCCCCTCTTTTGGGTATGAACTTTGCGCCCGGCGCCCGGCATCCGAAGGGCTGGATCTCTCTTGCTGGCGGGTTGCAGGCATTGGTGGCGATATGATCCGCGCGCATATTCTGGATGAATTTGCTGCGCGCTTTGCCCCTGCTGGCTTTAGCCCAAAAGCATTTGTAGCTAGCTATGGTATGGCAGAAGCTACGCTCGCCATCAGCTTTGCGCCGCTTGATACAGGCATAGAAACCGATACGGTTGACCTTCCCGCGCTGGAAAGCACAGGAATTGCGCGCCCACCCGCCAGTGCAGACACACCAAGCCGCACCTTTGTGATTTGCGGGAAAGTTCTGCCTGGACATGAACTGGAAGTTCGGAATAGCTATGGCCGGGTGCTGAGCGACAGAGAAGTTGGCACTATTTATGTACGTGGCCCCAGCCTGATGAGCGGTTACTTCCGTATGCCGGAAGAAAGCAGCAAAACGCTGGACGCAGACAACTGGCTGAATACTGGTGATCTGGGCTACATGCTCAATGGGCAGATAGTTGTCACTGGCCGCGCCAAGGACTTGATTATTATTAATGGCCGCAACATCTGGCCTCAGGATCTGGAATGGTCTGCCGAAACACATATTCCTGTCCTTCGCAGCCGAGATGTGGCTGTTTTCTCTCTGGAAAAGGGTGACCATGAGGAAATCGTGGCTCTTATTCAGTGCCGCGCTTCTGCCGCAGACACGCGTGAGAAGCTGAGAGCCGAAGCCGCCAGCTTGTTCCGCCGCCTCCATGGGGTAGAAGTTTCTGTTGTATTGGTGCCACCACATGCGCTGCCGCAGACATCTTCGGGCAAACTTACACGCGCCAAAGCCCGTACCATGTATCTAAGCGGCGCGTTTGAGCAGCAGTCTGAAGTCGCCTGACCGGCCTACAGGATTTTATAGCCCGTTTATGATGAGAAAGGCTGGTCAAACTGGCCTTTTTCACCCATAAGGCGGCACTGCGAGCACAAGCTCGGCATAAAACAAACGCCCTTAAGGGATGAAGGATCCGACATGAGCGAAACCGTTGAAAGCGTTTCCGCGCTGATCATTCAAAAGCTCCTCGCCAACCCGAAGGTTCCGCGTGACATTGATGGTAACTGCAAGATCATGGAAGATCTTGCGTTTGATTCTTTGGCCGTCATGAACTTCGTTATGGAAGTTGAAGATAGCTTGGATGTTTCCATCCCGCTCGACAAACTTGCCGATATCCGGACGATTAATGACCTTGCCGCATGCATTGTCGCTCTGAAAAATAAAGGGTGAGCGTGGATGACATCACTATTTTCCAAATTTGAAGGTACGGCAGGCGCGCTGGGTTCTGTAGTCGCCGTAGGTGGCCGCAACCCTTTTGCTGTTGTTATTGAAAAACCTGTATCTTCAACTGTTGGAATTATTGAAGGTCGGGAAACGCTTCTTTTCGGTACCAATAATTATTTAGGGCTGAGCCAATCCAAAAATGCCATTCGGGCCGCCCAACAAGCTGCTGCGGCTTGCGGCGTTGGCACCACGGGCTCGCGCATTGCAAATGGCACGCAGTCTCTCCACCGGCAGCTTGAAAAAGATATTGCCGCGTTTTTTGGCCGCCGTGATGCCATGGTTTTTTCTACGGGTTATCAGGCTAACTTAGGCATTATTTCCACGCTTGCAGGCAAAGACGACCATCTGTTTCTGGACGCTGATAGCCATGCCAGCATTTATGATGGTAGCCGCCTGAGTGCTGCAGAAGTTATTCGTTTCCGCCATAATGACCCGGATAATCTTTATAAACGCCTGAAACGCATGGATGGCACCCCCGGTGCCAAGCTGATTGTGGTTGAAGGCATTTATTCCATGACAGGCAATGTGGCCCCGATTGCAGAATTTGTAGCCGTTAAAAAAGAAACTGGTGCATATCTTCTGGTAGATGAAGCCCATTCCTTTGGGGTGTTGGGTGAAAACGGACGCGGTGCGGCTGAAGCCGACGGTGTGGAAGCTGATGTAGACTTTATCGTCGGCACATTTTCAAAAAGCCTCGGCACTGTTGGGGGTTACTGCGTATCCGATCATCCTGAACTGGAATTTGTACGCCTGAACTGCCGCCCATATATGTTTACGGCATCCCTTCCACCAGAGGTTATTGCTGCAACAACGGCAGCCTTGAGCGATATGCAGGCTCATCCAGAACTGCGTAAACAGCTTATGGCCAATGCTCAGCAACTCCATGCTGGTTTTGTAGATATCGGGCTAAATGCGAGTAAACAGGCTACCCCTGTTATTGCAGTTACGCTGGAAACTGCTGAAGAAGCTATTCCCATGTGGAACAGGCTTCTGGAACTTGGTGTTTACGTCAACCTTAGCCTTCCCCCGGCAACGCCAGATTCACGCCCCTTGCTGCGTTGCTCCGTAATGGCCACTCATACGCCAGAGCAGATTGCTCAGGCCATTGCCATATTCCGGCAGGCTGCCGCAGAAGTTGGCGTAACACCAGCACCCACAGCAGCCTAAAACCCCTATTTGCGTTTAAACGCCCCTTGCCGCCACAACCGCCAAACAATTGGCGGCGCTGCCAGTAAGGGGTGTTTTTCTGCAAACGAAGAAAGCGGCACTTCTATCCCGCTATGGCGTTGAACTTTCCATACCGCGTAACGTGCCCCACCTGTAAATGTATAAGCTGCCTTAAGTAAGCGCAGAATATTTAAAGGCCGACCGCAAGACGCACGTAATGTCCATTTTTGAATGGCATGTTGCTTTTGTTCCTGTGGGATTTGCGGCGTTACAATCTGATCTTGAGACTTATACGGAATACCCAGCATTTGCCAACACGGCAGTAAAAGCTGCGCATAACGCTGCATATAAGCATCTACAATGCTTTGCCCACGGCCCGCTTTTTCAACCCGCAATTCAACACGATAAGTATTGCGGTACAAGATATTCCAATAATCCAGAACGCCGCCTGAAGCCGGGCCAAGTTGTGCGGCCCACCATGCGGCAGTCAATACCGCCCGCATAACACAAGCATGCAATGCTTCTTGGGCTTCGTTATCCCGCCACCATACCAACCGAACAGGCTGAGAAAAGCGCGCCCAAACAGTGGTATCCAATGTTTGGGTGCGCGTTAGGGAACGAAACTGCGCGAGAGACAAAATAGCAACTTTGGCCCTTAGCAGATGCTCCCCTACCCTGTATTCATGATATTCCACGTTAGGGGGCAAAGTGGCATTTGCCAGACAGGAAAGCCACGGTCTGGGCCAGTCCATCTGCTTTTCTACGATAATATAAAAATCCA
This sequence comes from Acetobacter sp. DmW_136, assembly GCF_008690365.1. Lineage (NCBI taxonomy): Bacteria > Pseudomonadati > Pseudomonadota > Alphaproteobacteria > Acetobacterales > Acetobacteraceae > Acetobacter > Acetobacter sp. DmW_136. Next base: position 94,980 of record NZ_VHON01000032.1, on the reverse strand, counting down.
GCAGGGTATCATCTTGAATTCCACCCCGTAGGCCAGACCCATAAAATAAGACCCCTAATGGTTGCGCTGTGCCCAAAAGATTACGCACAAATTCCGTCACCAAAGGGGATACAGGCGTATGCAGTTCTTGCTCTGTAAGGGTGAAAATTTCTTTCTGCCCCGGCCGAATACCCTTCATGAACTGCTTTTCCACCAGAATGCTTTAAACATGCACAAAAGAAACCACGGGACCCGCAGAAACAGTCAGTCTGCCATCTTCCCCAGGCGGCAAAACCTCACCATCCAGAATAAAGGATTGATCCGTACGCAACACCAATTCGGTTGCCGAACCACTATGATAAGCTGCATCTTGCCGTAACCATTGCGGCGCTTTCCCCCGCAACAAATTCCAGACTGCACGCCCTAAATGAGGGGGAAAAGCTGCAACATCCAGATAACTAATACCCCGGTCTGCTTCTGTCAGATTCTGCCAGAATGGCCAGATACCGTGGGGCAGCCGATGCAAAGCGGTGCATAAAAACAGAAAATGATTCTGCTCAGGCAATACCTCACCATCCCGCTCTACTGTAACTTTTGTGCCTTCCAGCCATCCTCGCCTATGCTTCGGGCTTAGCAACTGCCAAGCCGTTACAAACAATGTCGCCATAACCGCAGCATCATGCGAATAATTTTTCAGGATTTTGGGATCATGCGCGATTTCAATCCCACGCCCAAAAGCACCCAAACCACCAAAAAAGCCTAGAGAAGCCCCTTCTTTCTGCCCGTTACGCGTTACCACCAAAGGCTGCCTGCGCCGCACATCGGAAAGAAGGCGTCCGGATACCAGACGGGCCTGCAAAATCTGTAATGCCTCAACCCCACGCTTACCAAAACCAACATCTGTGGCAATCAGGTTAGTATTGCCAGAGGGTAACACAACAATACTTGGCCACTGCTCTGGCGGGCAGGATGAGGTATAAAGTGCGCTCAGAACATTCCCAACTGTGCCGTCTCCCCCATCCACAACCAGACAGCTTATTTTTTGCTGTAAGAGGGCATAAACCTGCTGCCTTAATGCAGCATGCGTTCTAGGGGAGCAGAACAAAGGCCCCAACATTTTGCCCGCCAGCGCCAGATACTTGGGATCTGCCTTCAAATTCCGACGGCTACGAGGATTGTAAATCAGAGCAAAACGATCGGACATTCAGCACTCTTGCTATAAACAAACAAAAACGCCAGCGCCTTTTGCCCCGGCTACGGGCGATGGTATAAAGGCTGTTATGGCTCTTGTCACATGCCGTGGGGCCATACACCGTCACCGGAGATGTGTTTTTCTTGTCCTGCGTTCATATCGCCCATCTGTCTGACCCACATCTGCCACTTGTCGGCTTGCCTTCTTTTAAGGAAATCCGCTTCAAGCGCATCCTCAGTTTGTTGTCTTGGCAACTGCGGCGCAGGCACCTGCATAAATTACCGGCTTTGCAGTCAATCATGCGGGATATCCGCCACTTTCACCCAGATATGGTTGCCCTAACGGGGGATCTGACCAATCTGGGTTTGCTCAAAGAATTTCAGCACGCACGACAGTGGCTTTTACAGCAAGATTTGCCCCCCACACTGCTTATTCCCGGCAATCATGATGCGCTGATAAAAGAGAATAGCGCTACCAAACAGGCTCTCTGGGCCGAATGGCTGCATAGTAGCACGCAGCCTGAACCGGCAGCCCCTTCATTGCTGATAAAAGATCATATCGCCCTTATTGGGGTCAACACGGCCGTTCCCACCTTACCCTTTTTGGCGTCTGGCAAGGCCGGGCAAACCCAGCTTGTGCTTTTGGCGGATCTGTTGCGCCGCACCCGCGTTATGGGATTATGCCGGATTGTGTTACTCCATCACCCTCCGGCGCAAGGCATTGTCAGCCGCCGCAAAGGGCTGGATGATTTCCTAGCGTTTCAAGACGTATTGCGTGCAGAAGGTGCTGAACTTGTGCTTTACGGGCATTCTCATCGTGCGCAAATCACCACTCTTCCGGGCACAGATATTCTGGCTGTCAGCAGCACCTCTGCGTCCCACATTGCGGATGAACCGGAAAAAAGTGCGGGGTGGAATGCTATTTCCGTGCACAAACAGCCCGATATCTGGCAAATCACCATTCAGCACCGCAGCTTAATGCCAGATGGAAGCTTGCAAGATAGCCAAATGAGGCGTGTGTGCAGTGCGCATCGCCTTTTGCCCGCAACCTCGCTATGACAACCCGCATGCTCAATGTGCCTTTCCTGCGCCGGATTGTAGCTTTGCTTCGCCCCGGCACATTAGACCGCTACCTGATTGCTCAGGTTATGCCGCCTTTTTTGGTGGCGCTGTCTGTTGTGATGATTGCCCTGATACTTGAACGCCTTTTGGTGCTGTTCAATCTACTGGCAGCGGGCAACAACCATATTGGCATATTTATTGGTCTGCTGGCGGCCTTGCTGCCCCATTACCTTGGCTTGGCTATTCCGGCCGCACTTTGCGTAGCGGTGTTTACCGTGATCCGCCGCATGAGCCAGAATGAAGAAATTGATGCCATCAACAGCAGTGGCCTTTCACTACTGCGGATTACGCGCCCCTATATCCAACTGGGCGTTATCTTGGGTATCCTTTCCTTTCTGCTTTATGGCTTTATCCAGCCTCATGCACGGTATGATTTCCGTTCAACCTTTTACATTGCCAGCCACACAGGCTGGGCGCCACGTTTGCAGCCTCGCATGTTTGCCAGCCCTTCATCTCAACTGACCATTGTTGCGGATAAGGTCTCCCAAAGCGGCTCTGATCTGGAAAATGTTTTTATCCGCGATCTTTCTGAGCAGCAGGAACGCGATATTACGGCGCGCAACGGGCATATCCGCATCGGTTTGGATGGTGAAACTGTTGAGATTGATCTTACCCATGGCGTGATTGTCACGGATAAAGGGGATGGTGTGCCCAGTCTGATCACATTTGATCATTCTACGCGCTACCTTACACATGCCTCGCACGTCTCTCCTTTCCGCACGCGCGGCGAGGATGAACGAGAGCTGACATCCCCAGAACTGGTTGGCCGCCTCATTCGGCATGACCCTTCTATTTCCCGCCCTCATATGCGTTCTGAAGTGCATTTTCGTATGGCGCGCAGCCTTACTGTGCCTTTTATTCCCCTATTGGCAGCCTCTCTGGCTCTTATGCGCAAGCGCCAACGCAACAATGCCGGTCTGCCTCTGGCCTTTATTATTATGGTTGGGTTTGACCACATCATCCAGTTTGGCCACAGCATGGTGGCTACAAAAAAGGCATCGCTCCTGCTGATCTGGGGGCCTTCGTTGGTCTTTATTGTAGGCTGTACGTTGCTGCTACTTTATAAATCAGGCACCTTTCAGGTGTTAAAAGTCTGGCGTTCCCGCTCATCTGCACAAAAAGCCTTGCCATGAGCCAATCTTCAAGCATGCCCCGCCACGTTCTTCTCCGCTATCTTTCCATGGCGTTGCTTACGCGCGTGATTTTTTGTGGCGCCGTTCTCGTCGGGCTTCTTGAAATTCTGGCCCTGCTTGAACAAACCACTCCTATTTTACAACGGCACTTAGGCGTACAGGGCATTCTCAGCTTTGCGGCCATGCGTGCACCATTTCTGCTGGCAGGCGCACTTCCATTAAGTGTGTTGATTGGCGCGCTGCTGATGCTCACCCAAATGACATTGGCCAGCGAAATTGCCATCCTGCGAGCTTGTGGCCTTTCTACTTTTGGCCTGTATAAATACCTTATCCCCGCCACTCTGGTAATCGGCTTTGCAGGCGTTGTGCTGGATGATCAGGTTACGCCCCGGTCTGAGCAGGCATTGGCCGCATGGTGGAACCGTACAGACCCACATCCAGAAAATGGGCACGCCTTCTGGTTTCATGATGGCAACCGTATTGCCCATATTGGCTATACATCGGATGGCGGCAATATGCTGGCCAAGGTGGATATCTATATCCGTGATACCAACGGACGGTTACAACAGATTCTCCACGCCAAATCTGCTGATTACACACATACGCGCGGCTGGCTGCTGCACAATGTTGATAGCATTACCGTGGAAGGCGAAAAAACCACGCGCCTGCCTTCTGTTCAGAACATGAGTTGGGACACAAGCCTGCACCCGTGGGAGTTTATCCGCCTGTCTGCCGAAAATCCGCCGCTTTCTTCCACCACCATTCTGGGCATGCTACAAGGGCGCCTACCATCCCATACCAGCCCCGGTTTTCTGGAAGCTGGGCTGCTTGAACGCTTCTTGCGTCCGGCCTCCTTACTTGTTCTTTTGTTGATTGCGCTGCCCACAATCTATATCCCTCCACGGACAGGAACGCGCAGTTGGGTACCAGTATGGTGCTTGGGCTGCGGGCTGTTGTTTATTATTGTGCAGGGTATGCTACGCGCAATGGGGAATGCGGGCTTGCTACCGCCAGCAATTGCTACCATACCCGCACTGATTATTTTCACACTGGGAGCCATTACTGTGCTCCTGAGGAATGAAACACGATGAGCGGAACGCTAAATAACTCGTCGCTTAAAACCGGGCGCAGCTTTGATCTGGGGAAAATGAACCTCAGGCAGCTTTGGGTGGCATATCTTACCTACCCAACCATCCTGCTCTATTTTGCGCTGGTTATTGCTTCTGCTGCGCTGGCTGCGTACTTTTTTGCAGGTTGGTGGCCAACGCTGGTTTCTATGGTTGCCGTTGTTATTGTGTATCCAGTGGTATGGTACCTACTGCACCGCTACGTGCTACATGGGCGTATCCTGTATAAAATGAAGTGGACGGCCGCTCTGTGGAAGCGCATCCATTTTGACCATCATCAGGACCCGCATCTGCTGGATGTTCTGTTTGGCGCACCTGCTACAACACTGCCGACCATTGGGGCTGTCACCATTCCTATTGGGTACCTTATTGGCGGGATTGGCGCTGCAGCCACAGCATTTGGCACAGGTGTTGCCATTACCTGCATTTACGAATTCTTCCACTGCATCCAGCACCTTAACTACAAGCCACGCGCAAGTTGGATCCAGCGCATGAAAGCACGCCATGTGCTGCACCATTTCCATGATGAGGATGGCAACTTCGGCATTACCAGCTTTGTGGTGGATCGGATGTTTGGCTCATATTATCTAGATGCCAAAGCCCGCCCCCGCAGCCCCACGGTGTTCAATCTGGGTTACGATGTTAAGGAAGCCCAACAGTATCCGTGGGTCATGGAGTTGACGGGCGCTCCCCCGCGTGATCGCCCCGATGGTGCACGCCCTGCGGAGAACAGGAAAGCGGCATGACCGCTTCCTCTCAAAGCATAACAGCTTTTATTCTGGCAGGCTCTCGCCCCGGTAAGCCAGACCCGGTTGCATTGGCCGGGGGCGTTTCTCACAAAGCACTCCTGCCTATTGGTGGGGTGCCTATGCTCTTGAGGGTAATTGATGCGCTGCAGCAGGTGCCTCAAATCACCCGCATTGCTGTTTGCATTGAAAACCCACAGATTATTGCGTCTATCTTACCCGCAGGAATAGATGTTATTCCGGCACGGCCTGAAGGGCCAAGTGCCAGCGTATTGGCTGGCCTTGCGCGCTATGGCACGCCTTTGCTGGTAACCACGGCAGATAATGCCCTACTCCAGCCAAGCTGGGTGCAAGAACTGCTTAGCGAGAGCCATACGCAAGCTGACCTTGCCGTTGCTGTTGCAACAGAAACAACCGTAAAGCGGGATGTACCCAACACGCAGCGTACTTATATTCGGCTTGCTGATCTGTCTTTTTCTGGCTGTAACCTGTTTTTATTCCGCACATCTGTTTCTGCTCGCGTGGCAGACCTGTGGCAGCATGTAGAAAAAAACCGCAAGCATCCTTTACGGATTGCTTGGATTTTAGGGCTGAGCATTCTGCTGCGCGCCCTCTGTGGCAAGCTGACACGGCGCGCGCTTTACCGGCGCATCTATCATCTCACCAGTGCAAAAGCAGAACTTGTTCCACTTTCTGATGGCCGCGCTGCTGTAGATGTAGATAAACCTGCCGATGTTGTGCTGGCGGAAGAGCTTGCCTCTACTCTTCCAACGTGTTCCGTTACAAAAACACCCGGAAAATAATTTCTTTTCACACTTAAGCTGGCAGTAACGCAGGCAGTACCGATGGAATATCCATCATGCTGCCCGCTTGAGCATCTGCCTGCGCTGCCAATGCGCTGGAACCATAGCCCCACGCGGCAAACACAAACCTTACGCCAGCGCCAGTCGCGGCCCCACAATCTGGCGGCATATCCCCAATCATCACACTACGCGAAACCTCTCCGCCAGCCTGTTTGATTGTGCCCAGTAAATGGGCCGGATCTGGTTTATGGGCGGCAAAACTGTCACCTCCGCCTATTGCTGCAAAAAGTGACGTTAGGCCAAAATTGTCTAAAATACGCTGGGCAGCCACCTCCGGCTTGTTGGTACATACAGCCAGCAACCACCCGGCACTTTTCAACTGCTCCAATGCCTGCTGTGTGCCGGGAAATAGACGTGAAAGCCGTGTAGCCCGTGGCGTGTAAAGCTCCATAAACTTCTGCACAGCTTCGGCCTTCGTAAACGGTAAAACATATGGCTGCGACGTTATGGCCTTCAGCTTTTTATGTCCTGCATCCAGAACGCGTTGCACCAAGGTGGGCACGCCATTGCCTATCATGGTACGCACCTCTGCATCTGTCAGGGGTGGAAGATGGCATATTTCCAGTAATTCCCGGCTGCACGCCGCCAGATCCGGTACGGAATCAAGCAACGTGCCGTCCATATCAAAAACAGCAAGACGAGGTGTGAACATGCGGTTTTTCCTTGCCGAGTAAATATCTGAAAACTTTTATGATATTGGCATGTTTGTTTTCCGATGGGGAGACGTTTGACACATGCCGGAGCTTGGCTTACCGCATGCTGTTATGACGTCTATTTCCGCACCACGTCCTGCCACGGCGGTTCTTCTGGCCGCCGGACTGGGCACCCGCATGAAGTCCTCTCGCCCTAAAGCCATGCAATCTCTTGGTGGCCGACCAATGCTGGCACATCTACTTGCCAATGCAGCGGAGGTTTTTGACAGGCTGGTTGTTGTAATCGGCCCAGACATGGAAGAGGTTGCCGAGTTGGCGGCTCCCTATCCAGTGGTTGTGCAACAAGAACGCTTGGGCACTGCCCACGCGGCCTTGCAGGCCGAAGCCTGGTTTGGTGATGGCGATGTGGCTGTGCTGTATGCAGATAACCCGCTGATTTCGGCTGAAACGCTCAATCGTTTGTTGGAAGAGCGCCGCAAGCCAGATGTGGGCTTGGCATTGTTAGCCATGCGCCCGGCTGATCCTGCACGATATGGCCGCGTTGTTGCCCAAAATGGCAATGTGGAACGTATTGTAGAATGGGCAGACGCCACGCCAGAAGAACGCGCGATTGACCTATGCAATGCCGGCGTATTGTGCGCAGATGCCGTAGATTTCCGCCGCTGGCTTCATAACGTGCGCAATGATAATGCCAAGGGCGAATATTATCTGACAGACGTAGTAGATCTGGCTGTAGCCGATAGCGTCCAGGTACGCGCGGTAGAAGCTGCAGAAGATGAACTGCGTGGCGTAAACTCTCGAGCAGAACTGGCTCAGGCAGAAGCTGCCCTGCAAACACGCCTACGCAATAAAGCCATGGAAAATGGTGTAACGTTAGTTGCGCCAGAAACTGTGTTTCTAAGTGCTGATACGCAGATTGAAGCTGATGTGTTAATAGAACCTAACGTGTTCTTTGGCCCTGGCGTAACTGTGCAAAGTGGTGCTGTTATTCGCGCCTTTAGCCATCTTGAAGGGTGCGAAGTGCAGGCCAATGCGATTGTTGGCCCTTATGCGCGTATTCGGGAAGGCTCCACCATTGGCGCTTCTGCACGGGTTGGCAACTTTGTTGAACTCAAAGCCACAACACTGGGCGAAGGTTCCAAAGCCAATCATCTTACCTATCTGGGTAATGCCGAAATCGGCAGCCACACCAATATTGGCGCAGGCACTATTACCTGCAACTATGATGGCGTGTTCAAACACACCACCACGATTGGAGAGAAAGCCTTTATCGGCTCGGATTCCATTCTTGTGGCACCCGTTACTATTGGAGACAACGCGCTGGTGGCCGCTGGCAGTGTCATTACAAAAAATGTGCCAGATGAAGCTCTGGCTTTTGGCCGGGCACAGCAAGTGAATAAAGCAGAAATGGGCAGGTTTTTTAAAGAGCGCCTGCAAGCAAAAAAGGAAAACGGCTGATGTGTGGGATCTGCGGCGTTGTTGGCCGAAGGCATGCCACCCCTATTGTTTTTGAAGGCCTGCGCCGGTTGGAATATCGGGGCTATGATTCCGCAGGTATTGCCACTTTAGTAGATGGGCGTGTTGAACGCCGCCGTGCGGCAGGTAAACTGGATAACCTTGCCGCATTGCTAAAAAAAGAACCTTTGCCCGGCACCACCGGCATTGGGCATACCCGCTGGGCCACACATGGCGCCCCTACAGCTTGCAATGCCCACCCCCATGGTACCGAGCGCGTGGCCATTGTGCATAATGGCATTATCGAAAACTTTGAAACCCTGCGCCGTGAGCTGGAAGCTGCTGGTCAGGTTTTTGAAACAGAAACCGACAGCGAAACCATCGCCCTGCTGGTAGATTACCATCTGCAACAGGGGTTAGAACCCAAAGAAGCCGCCCTGCATGCACTGCGCCGCCTAGAAGGCGCATACGCCGTTGCCATAATTTTTGCTGGCCACGAAGGGCTAATGATTGGCGCGTGCCACAGCGCCCCTCTGGCTGTGGGTTTTGGCGAAGATGAAATGTTTCTGGGCTCTGATTCACTGGCTCTGGCCCCGCTGACCCGTCGCATCGCCTACATGGAAGATGGGGATTGCGTGGTTATCACCCCGAAGGGTGCAGAGTTCATGAACTTTGATGGTGTGCCTGTTGAACGCACTATCCAGCTTACTGCTCTAGCGGCTGGTTCCATCGGCAAAGATGGTTACCGCCACTACATGGAAAAAGAGCTGCACGAACATCCGTTGGTAATCGGCCAGACCTTGCAGCGCATGGTGGATCCGGCTTCTCGTCGCGTTCTTTTACCTGAACTGCCTTTTGATCTGGCAAAAGTGCCACGCGCAGTTATTACTGCTTGTGGGTCTGCCTTTTTTGCGGGGATGATTGGCCGCTACTGGCTGGAAGAAATTGCCCGCTTGCCGGTGGATATAGATGTTGCCAGCGAGATGCGTTACCGCAACCCGCCACTAACGGAAGGATCCTTGGGACTGTTGATTTCTCAATCTGGGGAAACAGCAGATACACTGGCGGCCTTGCGTAGCCTACGTGAAAAAGCGATTCACATTGTTTCCGTGCTGAATGTTGAACACAGCACCATGGCGCGGGAAAGCGATGTTGTGCTGGGCACCGTGGCTGGCCCGGAAATTTCTGTGGCATCCACTAAGGCTTTTACCGCTCAGTTAACCGTATTAGCGTGCCTGACCATTGCCACTGCCCGTGCACGCGGCAAGCTGGATACGCTGGCAGAAGAACATCTGGTAAGCGCCCTGTTAGATCTCCCCAGCCGCGCAGCAGAAGTGTTCAACCAAACAGACGCTATTCGTGCCATGGCCCAGCTTGTGGTGGAAGCGCGTGATGTTCTGTATCTGGGCCGTGGCAGCATGTTCCCCGTTGCCATGGAAGGTGCGCTCAAGCTGAAGGAAATTTCCTACATTCACGCAGAAGCTTATGCAGCTGGTGAAATGAAGCACGGGCCAATTTCCCTTATTGATCGCACAGTGCCAATTGTCGCCACAGTGCCATCAAACGCGTTGTTTGAAAAAACACTTTCCAACCTGCAAGAAGCCAAAGCACGTGGTGGCCGCCTACTGGTGTTTACGGATACCAAAGGTGCTGAACGTGTATCTGCCATTGCAGAACAGATGGTGGTTCTGCCCCACGTGCATGATTTTGTAGCCCCCATTCTGCAAACCATTCCGGTGCAAATGTTGGCTTATGAAGTTGCTGTGCTGAAAGGCACAGATGTAGATCAACCACGTAATCTGGCAAAATCTGTCACCGTGGAATAAATACAAAAAAGCCCCTATCTGCACGGATAGGGGCTTTTTATTCGGGCTTCTTGCCTTTTATGGCTGTTGCTGAGGTTTCCCTTCCAGTTCCACCATAATGTGCCCCATTTTGGGGCTATCCACCTCTACTCTTGTAGCCACCATGCCAATCTGGGGAATGTTCTCAAACCAGACGCGCCCCTGCTGAGGCTTTCTGGCTTTGCGGTCTGCACTAGAGATTTTAAAGCCCTTGATCTGCTGTGCTACAAAACTACAGCGTAAACCATCTTCTCCCCAATCTTTTGATGCGCCATCTGGCAAAGGCTGAACGCCCTCTGTTTGCACCTGCAACGTGCTTAAGCGCACACCATCAAACACCTTAACCGCGCCGTTACCGCAGCCTTGCCCTTCCTGCACCTTGTGCAAAAGCGCCATAAGAATGGCAACATTATCCACTGCACCTTTGCGCTCATCTGGCAAAATCTGTTCGCGATCAGTTTCTACAGGCTCCATTGCCTGCACATCTGGCATATCCTGCTTATAGGCAATGGAAAGATGCCGATTTTTACCGCGAGACCAGCCAGCACTCTCATAGCTTTCTGGTTCAGGCATGCCGCTATTGTAAAAATGCCCCTGCGCGCGGATGTTGATATTGGTTTTCATGAAAAGCTGGAGCAACCCACCCGTCTTGCTTTGGGCAGCTACACTGTACTGGTTACCACTTAGACGATAAGCACTGTTAATGGTCATAACATGCAAGCCGTGCGCATACACAAAATAGCGCACCACTGTTTGCGGTGTAGAAACCGCACCAGCAAATGGTGTTGCGGCTATCCCTCCACCCACAAGCAACAAACCTAAAGCACTGGCTTTGGCAACACGTCGCTTAAATAACAGATGCAAAAAAGACATTAGAAAGTACCTTATGGAATCATCAGGAAAAATCCTGCCGTTCCCCACGATAACCCAGACGGATAGAAACAGCCTGCGCCAACCCCGCAGCTATATTGCCCAATTGTGCAACCGTGAAACGGCTCAATTCTGTTTGAGGCAGACTGATGCCAATACCGGCTACAGCTTGCCCGGAATGATCTCTGACAGATGCAGCAAAGCACCACAGCCCTTCATGCACCTGCTCATCATCCACGGCGTATCCTCTGTCACGAATTTCTGCGATTTCACGCACCAATGTCGTTACAGAGCAAATGCCATTAGGTGTAAGTGGTTCTGACCACGTGGAAACAGGATTAAGGGCCAGCCATTCTCTGAAAGAGGTATCATCCATACCGGCCAGCATGGCATTACCTGTGGCCGTAAATATGGCAGGCAAGCGCATACCTACCCTAAAAGATGCCCCCAGCACTGTAGCGCTATTGCGGCAAGCCACATACACAACCTCCGCCCCTTCCAGCATGGTCAGCGTGACTGTAAACGCATCCAGATCGGCACGATTCTCCAATACATGGTAGAATTCCGTTACTAGATCCCGCTTTTCCGTTACATCTCCAGCCCAGTCCAGCAGGCGTGTTCCCAGCCTGTAGCCCTGAGATGCGTTTTTCTCCAGTAGCCCTAACTCCACCATAACAGCCAGCAGGCCATGCACTGTGCTACGTGGCAAATCTAGCTGGCGCGCCACATCTGCGGCCAAGGGCGGCCTGATAGAAGCCTTCACCATATCAAGAATACGAACGGCCCGCCGCAATGCGGGAACCGTGTCCTGTGATTTGGACATACTTTTTCTTATTTTCCTTGTTGACAGAGAGGTCCGATCTCTTCATTATTCCAAATACGGGATCAAGTTCAATATAATGAACAACAAAAATCAGAACTGATCTTGCCGCGCAGAAGATATAGTGGAAGCCTGAAAAACAAGAACCCGAAAACGGGCACCAGGCTTCCACTTCTTCATATGCGCATTATACCGCAAATAAATGCACCAAAATCTCGCTCCCTTTTCCTTCCTGCGCTACAGATAAAGCCTTTCCTGCACCATAGCAGCAAAAGGGCACGAAATTGACCTGTATATATGATTTTAAACTTCCCGCCCTAAATGGAAGCACCCTTGATCTAAGCGCTTATCGGGGGCAGCCTGTTTTGGTGGTAAATACCGCATCTAAATGCGGATTTACCCCACAATACGAGGGTTTGCAGGCTTTATGGACACAGTTCCAAAAAGCTGGTTTGGTTGTTGTTGGCGTGCCGAGCAATGATTTTGGCCAGCAGGAGCCCGGCACTTCGGAAGAGATTTCTTCCTTCTGCCAAATCAACTATGGGGTTACCTTCCCTATGGCGGCACGTAGCCCTGTAAAAGGGCCAGATGCTATTCCGCTCTTTAAATGGCTTGATAGTGAGCTTGGTTTTCTGGCACGACCACGGTGGAACTTTTTTAAGTATCTCACAAACCGCCAAGGCATGCCGGTTGCGTGGTTTAGTTGCCTGACCCCACCCACATCCGGGCGTGTCAGGCATGCTGTAGAAACTGCTCTAAAGTCTTAAAATCAGCCCGCAGAGGCAGGCAATGGATCGCCGTTAAAATCGGCAGGGATCAGCCTGCCTTCCTGCATGGTTACAACCCTATCCATACGTGGGAGCAATTCACGATTATGGGTTGCTACCAAAACCGCTAGGCCCTTCTGGCGCACAACATCAAGCAACTGAGAAAATACGTTGTCTGCCGTATGCACATCCAGATTGCCGGTGGGTTCATCCGCCAACAAGAGTGCGGGGTCATTTGCCAAAGCGCGTGCAATAGCAACGCGCTGCTGTTCCCCCCCAGAAAGTTTGCCTGGTAGATGATTTACACGATGCGCCAAGCCAAACATGCTTAAAAGCTCTTCCGCTTTATGGCGTGCCTGTGCCTTGCTTACACCAGCAATCATCTGCGGCAGAACCACATTTTCCTTAGCAGTAAACTCACCCAGAAGATGATGGAATTGATAGACAAAACCAATCCGGTCTCGGCGCATAGCCGTGCGTCCGGCATCTGCCATGCCGGTGGTAATCTGGCCCGCAATAACAATTTCGCCAGCATCTGGCGTATCTAACAAACCAGCTAGATGCAACAGGGTGGATTTACCCGTGCCTGATGGCGCAACCAGTCCAACAATTTCACCGGCATGCAAAGAAAAATTGATATCCTGCAAAACTGGCAGAATACCCTCATCCCCACTTTGGTAAGCTTTGCGAACGTGTTGCAGGCTTAAAACTGGCTGATTATTCATGCCGCAAAGCCTCCACCGGGTCTGTTTTGGCTGCGCGCCAAGAAGGATAAAGCGTTGCCAGCAGGGAAAGCCCCAGCGCCATAACAATAACTTCTACCACCTGCCCCCACACCAGCTTTGCTGGCAGGTGCTCGAGATAATAAACTTCCGGGTTGAACAAGTTCGTGCCGGTGAGTTTTTGCAGAAGCTGGCGGATACGTTCAATATTCATGCAGAACACAACGCCAAGTGCGGTGCCTGCCACAGTACCCGTTACCCCCACAAAAGCGCCGCACATTAAAAAAATGCGCATAATGGCGCCACGGCTGGCCCCTATGGTACGCAGTACGGCAATATCGGCTGTTTTATCCTTCACCATCATGATGAGGGAGGAAATAACATTAAAGGCCGCCACAAGGATAATAAGCGTGAGGATGAGGAACATCACATTCTGTTCCACCTGCACGGCTCCAAACAGAGCATTGTTGGCGTTTGTCCAATCCAGCACGCGCAGGCCTGGATCTCCCACCGCATTTTCAATGGCAAGAGTAACAGGGCGAACATGCTCTGCATCCTTGGTCATGACCTGAACTTGCGTAGCCTTGTTAGGCATCTGAAAGTAAATTTGCGCCGCGTGCATGGGCAGAAACACAACGCTGGAGTTATAGTCGTTCACCCCGGCATCAAAAATTGCCACCACGCGGTACCTGCGCACTCTCGGCACCGTGCCAAATGCTGTGGCAGCGCCATCTGGTGAAACAAGGGTAAGGCCTGAGCCAATGCCCAGCCCTGCCCGTTCCGCCATTGTAACGCCCACCACGATGGAATCATCCGGGCCAAAATCGTCCAGAGAACCCGCAATAATGGAAGAACTCACGGCTTTGAGATCTCGCAATCCCTGAGGTGTCAGACCATGCACCATGCCGCCAGAATTATAGGCACCGGCACTCAGCAGTACCTGCCCTTCCACCAAAGGTATGGCGCTTACCACACCCGGAACAGACCGAACCTTATGCGTGACATCTTCATACTGGGAGATTGTGCGGCCCTGCCCGTAAATGGTCAGATCCCCATTCAGGCCCAGAATACGCCCCATAAGGTCGGCCTGAAAACCGTTCATCACGGCCATAACAATAATCAGCGTTGCCACACCAAGGGCAATGCCAACCAACGAGAAAATGGCAATAACTGATACAAACCGTTCCCCTCGCCGCGCACGGAGGTAACGGCCTGCCACCGCCCGCTCAAAGGGTCCGAACATGCTGATCAGCCTGCCAGAACCAGAGCCAGCGCGTCATCCACGCTCACTTCATGGCGTTCACCAGTAGCACGGCGCTTGAGTTCTACTTTGCCTTCCTTAGCGCCACGCGGGCCAACAACAATCTGCCACGGATGGCCCATAAGGTCTGCATCTGCAAACTTTACACCAGCACGTTCTGCACGATCATCATACAGAAAGGCTTCTTCATTCGTGCTGTAGATGCGCTCACAAATGGCATCACACAGTTCGTCACCGTTTTTCAGGTTCAGAATAACGGCACGGAAAGGAGCAACTGCATCCGGCCAGATAATGCCGTTATCATCATGGCAGGCTTCAATAATGGCACCGGCAAGGCGGGAAACCCCAATGCCGTAAGACCCCATTTCTGGGTAAAGCTGGTTTCCATCTGGGCCACTCACGCTTACGTCCATAGAGCGCGTGTATTTATCGCCAAAATAGAAGATATGCCCAACTTCTACGCCGCGGCCTTCGCGCTGGCGTTCTGCTGGCACAGCCTGCCATCCGGCCTCATCGTGCATTTCATCCGTTGCCGCGTAAGGCGTTGTCACACGGTTGAAGAAGGCTTCCAGCGCGATGGGGCTGTGGGTATCCACTGGCTCATCCAGCCAATCCTGCTCTTCCAGCGCGGCATCGTAAAACACACCACTTTCCCCCGTGGGGGCCAGAATAAGGAACTCATGGCTCAGTTCCCCACCAATCGGCCCGGTATCGGCCCGCATTGGCACAGCCCGCACCCCCAAACGCTGGAACGTGCGCAAGTAAGCCAGCAACATACGGCGGTAGGTTGCAACGGCTGATTCGTAGTCCAGATCAAAGCTGTAAGCATCTTTCATAAGAAACTCACGGCCGCGCATCACCCCAAAACGGGGGCGCATTTCATCACGGAATTTCCACTGGATATGATACAGAACCTGCGGCAGATCCTTATAGGACTTTACAGTCTGGCCAAACAGATCCGTAATCATTTCCTCATTGGTCGGCCCGTAAAGCAGTTCACGCTTGTGGCGATCCTGAATACGCAGCATTTCCGGGCCATAGGCATCATACCGGCCAGAACGTTTCCACAAATCGGCTGATTGTAAGGTTGGCATCAGCACTTCCTGCGCCCCTACCCGATCCTGCTCTTCCCGCACGATCTGGCTGATATTGCGCAACACTTTCAGCCCTGCTGGCAGCCACGCATAAATGCCAGATGCCGTCTGGCGGATAAGCCCAGCCCGCAGCATAAGCCGATGCGAGACAATCTGGGCTTCTGCCGGATTTTCTTTAAGAGTGGGAAGAAAGCTGCGCGAAAGACGCATGGTGCATTCAGCCTTGTAAAAAAAGCGACTTTTCCTGAACGAAAGCCGCTTTGGTGTAACCAATTCATATCTGCTGTAAAACAGTGAGGGGATAAAGAAAAGCCTGATACTCCGGCATTTTCTCTACCCCACCTTCTGCCGGGTATCAGACACGCAGCACGTGTACATCCACCAGCGGACGTTTTTGCAACTTGCGCCCCAATGCGCGCCGCAGGGCCGTTTTAGCGGCCTCACGGAAGGAAACATCATCCCCGCGCAGTTCATCCGGAATAATATCCAGCGCGTTGGCGAACTCTTCACGCACACGCACGCTTTCCAGATCATCTGGATCAAGCAGGCCCGGTGCGCTCACCTTGGGCTCACCAATCACAAAGCCTTCTTCATCCACTGCAAAGCTGCCGATGACCATGCCGTTGAACAGCATCTTGCGGCGGGCAGCCAGCACCCCTCCGTTCATGGGTAGCAGACGGTTACCATCCAGCGCCAAACGGCCTGTAGGAGCTGTATCCACCACTTCCAGCTTACCCGGAGAAAGCCGCAGAATATCACCATCTTCCAGCAGAACAGGAGCAATACCCATTTCCTGCGCCAATGCAGCCTGCGCTGTCAGATGGCGCCATTCACCATGAACTGGCACAACATGTTGCGGCTTGAGCAGTTCGTACATTTTTTGCACATCGCCGCCCGTTGCATGGCCAGATACGTGCACAAAATGCTCACGGTCTGTAATCACCCGCACGCCACGGCGTGAAAGGTTATCCTGTACCGCCATAATCGCACGCTCGTTACCCGGAATCATACGGCTGGAATAAATAACCGTATCCCCTTCGCCCAAAGCAATATTGGGGTGGGTATCCATGGCAATACGAGAAAGAGCAGAACGTGGCTCACCTTGGCTGCCTGTAATGATCAGCAGAATCTGATCATCTGGCACATCATTTACATCCTGTTCTGTCAGGAACGGCAGAACGCCAGACAGATAGCCGCAATCCCGCGCAGCCGTGTCCAGATTGCGCAGGGAACGCCCAACCAAAACCACTGTACGCCCGGCAGCCTGCGCCGCCATGGCAATGGTTTCAACACGCGCCACGTTAGAAGCAAAGCACGTAACGGCAATACGCCCTTTAAGGCTTGCCACTAGTTCCGTCATGCTCCGGCGCACTTCGGATTCTGAACGGGAAGGCCCCGGTTTCATTACATTGGTGCTATCACACACCAGCGCCAGAACACCTTCACGGCCAATTTCTGCCAGCCTGTCCAGATCTGTTGCGGGGCCTACCAGCGGGTCCGGATCAAACTTCCAGTCCCCCGTATGCACCACAATACCGGAGGGCGTACGCAGCACCATGGACTGCGCCTCTGGCACAGAATGCGTTACCGGGACAAATTCAATATCAAACGGCCCCACATCAAACCGCGCACCGGGCTGGATAACATGAATGGGCACATCCATAATGCGGGCTTCCGCCAGCTTGCGGCGCAGAACAGCAGCAGCAAACGGTGTAAGATACACTGGGCACTGCAACATGGGCCACACATGCGCCACAGCGCCAATATGGTCTTCATGCGCATGGGTAATCACCAAGCCAGCCAGCTTATCCTTACGCTCTACAATAAAGCTTGGATCTGGCACCAGAATTTCGGCTTCTGGCGTATCGTTGCCACTAAAACCAATACCGCAATCTATCGCCAGCCACGTGTCTCCCAACCGATAAAGGTTGAGGTTCATGCCAATCTCACCCGTTCCGCCCAAAGGCAGAAAGGCCAGATCGCCGTTCTGTTCTGTCATTTCCGTGTTTTACCCTTCTGCAACATAATCTCGGTCCACTGTCAGTTTTGGCAAGGGGTTTCGCCCCGCCAGCAAACGCAACCCATTTAGGGTGAGCATTGAATCTACATGTTCAAAAACAGACGTACCTTCTGAGAAGAGTGGAGCCAGACCACCGGTTGCCAGCACCTTCATGGGGCCAACCTCCTTTCTGATCCTCTCAACAATCCCCTCAATCAAACCAACATAACCCCAAAACACGCCAGACCGCATGGCGGTAACCGTGTTGCGCCCAATGGCAGAATCCCCTACTGGCCGCCCTATTCCTATGCGGGGCAACCGCGCTGCTGCCTGATGTAACGCTTCAACCGACAAATTGATGCCAGGAGCAATAACACCGCCGCAGTAGCTTCCATCCTTATCCACAACATCAAACGTTGTGGCCGTTCCAAAATCTATAACCGTAAGTGGTCCACCATACATATGGTGTGCAGCCAGACCATTCAACAGCCGATCCACCCCAACCTCATCCGGGTTATCCACCTTTATGGCAAACCCCCAATCCAGCCGGGCAGATGCAAGAAGCGGCTCAACAGCAAACCACTGCCGACATAATGTACGCAAATGATACAACGCAGCGGGCACAACGGTGCCAATAACGGCACCATCAATATCATCCGCTACAATGCCTTGGGTACGCAACAGCGCATTCAGCCAAACTGCATACTCATCCGATGTACGTTGGGCCTGCATGGTAATGCGCCACACACCACGCCATCTTTCACCATCATGCACCGCAAACACGACATTGGTGTTACCTGCATCAATAACAAGCAGCACCTTTTATACCCCTTCTTCCAGCAGGATATCTCCTGTCGTGATCGTTTTCATACCGGCTTCCGTATCCAGTAATAGGCGGCCGTCCTCAGCCAAACCTGCAAATTTTCCCTGTTCATAAGTAGTTCGGCTGCTAACGACAAGAGGCGTCCCTACAGGATGTGCGCGATCAAGCCATGCCTGCCGCAATGCGCCAAAGCCATTTTGCCGCCAAACAGCGCACCAATCCGCCAAGCTAGAAAGGATACACTGGGCAACATCTTTTACCGGTGGCACTGCGCCATACTGGCCAAGGCAAGCTGTAAAACGGCCCGTTTGCTGTTGAGATGGCGCCTGTGTGAGATTTGCCCCAAAACCTATAACAAGGCGCGCGCTTTCCCGCTCTATCAGGATACCGCCTGCTTTCTGGCCATCCAACAACAGATCATTCGGCCATTTTATCATGAGATGCCCTGCCACAGCAGGCACGGCGTGCAGCAAACCATCATAAAACGCCAAAGAGGCGGCAAACGGCCACCCCCCTAGCATATCCTGCCCTGCCTGTTGCGCATCCAGCAAAACGGATAAAGCAAGACTTTGCCCAGCATCTACCCATTGGCGACCGCGGCTGCCTCGGCCTTGGGTTTGCCTATAGGCTAAAACCGCAAGGCCAGAATCTGCCCCTTGCCGCGCCTGTTCCAGACAGAAATCAGAGGTGGAGCCCAGTTCTGCAAAGCATTCAAGCCGCCACGGGCTAGGCTGATCTTTCATCCGCCCAAAGCAAGTGCGGCCTGATGCGCCCATGCCATCAGAGGGCCCATACCCGCAACAAACAAGGCTGTTGCCAAACCCATGCTGCCAGAAACAAACAGCAGGCTGGGGGCAGGACGATCCAGCTCTTCTGCTGGGCTATCAAAATACATCACCTTCACAATCCGTAGATAATAATACGCACCAACTATGCTGGAGAGTGCGCCAATTACAACCAGTACGTAAAGGCCAGACTGCCAAGCCGCAGCAAAAACCAGAAATTTACCAAAAAAACCAGCCAAAGGGGGCGCGCCAACCATGCTGAACATAAACAGTGCCAGAACAGCAGCCATTGCCGGATCTGTGCGCCCAAGGCCTGCCAGATCGGAAATGCTGACAACCTCACGCCCTTTCCGGCGCATTGCCGTAATGCAGGCAAACACACCTGCATTCATAACAAAATAAGCAGCCAGATAAATAAGCGTGGCCTGTATGCCTGCAAGAGATGCAGCCGCTAGCCCCATCATGGCGTATCCCATATGACCAATAGAGGAATATGCCATCAGGCGCTTGATATTACCTTGAGGAATAGCGGCAAAAGCCCCGTACACCATGGACAGCACAGAAACGGTTTCTATCAACATCTGCCAACGCGGAGCGACCGTACCAAAAGGCCCGGCCATAACGCGCAAGAACAATGCAAAAGCCGCAAACTTTGGAGCGCCTGCCATATAGGCTGTTACCGGAGTGGGTGCACCCTGATAGACATCTGGCGTCCACATATGAAACGGCACAGCAGACAGCTTGAAGCACAGCCCCGTAACAATAAAGACAATACCAACAATCAGCCCCATTGGCAGAGCGCCGGAAGCCCGAATGGCCGCCACCAACCCTGTATATTCCATAGTGCCTGCGTAACCATACACAAGCGAAATGCCATAGAGCAGCAAACCAGAAGCCAAAGACCCAAGCACAAAGTATTTCAGCCCCGCCTCTGATGAAAGCACGCTATCCCGTTCCATCGCGCACAAAATGTAAATGGACAGAGATGAGAGTTCCAACCCTACAAACAGTGTCATCAAATTGGCGGAAGATGCCATGATCATCGCGCCCAATGTTGAAAACAGCATCAGCACAGGGGTTTCAAACGGTAGGGTGATTTTATCTCGCGTGCGGTAACTGAATGTCAGCACCACAGCAGTCAACGCACCAGCAAGTATCAGCATCTTCATGAAACGGGCAAAGCCATCATTCACAAAGGTACCTGCATACCCTTCCCCTGTGGGTGAAAGCAGCACCAGAAATCCGCATACAGCAAACGCTGCAATGCTCAACATGGCGGAAGAGAAAAATCCCTCCCCTTTCCGCTGCAACACACCGGCTACCAGAATAACAATACCAGATAGCGCAAGCACAATTTCTGGCACGGCTATTGTCCAGTTAAAGCTGGTCATACTCATTGCACGACACCCCATAGCTGGGAGGAGAAAGAAAAGGGAAAAACCGTTTCACGCATCATGTTCGCGTCTCCCTCAGCCACATAGCGCCACGGTGAGCAGCACAACCAAGCCGGCCAGCACCGTAAACGCGTAAATGGCAATAGATCCGGTTTGCAGCTTTACAGCTTGGGCTGCGCTTGTACGAGCAGCCTGCACCACATCATGCGGCACAGCTTCCACCACGCCTTCTTCCCCATCTTTCCAGAGGACACGTGCGATTGCTGCATAAGGGCGCACAAAAATGGCATCATACAATTCATCAAAATACCATTTGTTCAGCAAAAACCGGTAAAGTGGCCCACAAGCCCGCGCCATATGAGTTGGCAAAGCAGGATTGAGCACATAACACAGCACAGCTAACGCAATACCAGCCAAACCTGCCAAAGATGGCAGAATAGCAATAAGGCCCGGTACGCGCTCCAGATTTTCCATAATTGTGTTGTCTGGCGCGTTGAAAATAGCCCCTTCCCAGAAGCTGAACTGATGCGCTCCAATGTAAAAGGGTGCCAACAGAATACCCGCCACAACAGCACCAAAAGCTAACAGCACCAAAGGTACGCTCATAACCGCTGGGCTTTCATGTGCCGCATCCCGCGCATGGGCATCTGCCGCCTGACCATGAAACACCAGAAAAATAAGCCGCCAGCTATAAAACGCTGTAAGAAATGCGGTGATTGTTCCCAAGCTCCACGCATACATGCTGGCAGAGGAACCAGTGGCCCACAGCGCATTTAGAATGGCATCCTTGGACCAATAACCAGCAAACGGAAACACACCAGCAAGTGCTAGGCTGCCTATCCACATCACAGTGTAGGTGAGTGGCAGCTTTTTCCATAAGCCGCCCATCTTAAACATGTTCTGTTCATCATGCATGGCATGGATAACGGAACCGGCCCCAAGAAATAGAAGCGCTTTAAAAAAGGCATGTGTTGTCAGATGAAAAACCGAAGCCTGATACGCACCCACACCTACAGCGGCAAACATATATCCAAGCTGCGAACAGGTGGAATACGCAATGGTGCGTTTGATATCAGGCTGCACCATACCCACCGTTGCGGCAAAAAAGCAGGTGGTTGCGCCAATAAGAATAATAAATGTGCGTGTTGCAGGTGCAAACTCCAACAACGGAGACATACGCGCCATAAGAAACACACCGGCCGTAACCATTGTAGCTGCATGGATAAGAGCCGATACAGGCGTTGGCCCTTCCATCGCATCTGGCAACCATGTGTGTAGGAACAGCTGAGCCGATTTACCCATAGCCCCCACAAACAGTAACAGGCAGATAACCTCCAACATACGGAAGGAAATACCAAACAGCATGTATGGTGTGTTTAAAAGCTGCGGAACCTGCGCAAAAATGGCATCATACTGCACGGTGTGGAACAGCACATAAATCAGCCCAATACCGACAAGGAAAAACAGATCCGCCACGCGGTTAACAACAAACGCCTTGATAGCTGCGGCTGTTGCAGATGGGCGATCATACCAGTACCCAATCAACAGATAACTGGCGAGCCCGACCCCTTCCCATCCGAAAAAAAGCTGGATCAGATCATTGGAAGAAACCAGCATGAGCATGGCAAAGGTAAAGAGGGAAAGATAAGAAAAAAACCTATATGTGGGCATGCTTTCATGGCTCATGTAGCCAAGGCTGTAACAATGCACCAGCAAGGAAACCGCAAGCACCATCGCCACCATGGTGACGGATAGCGCATCAAACCTGAGCGTCCATGTTGCATCAAACCCACCGGCATGAACCCATTGCGCCAGATGCAGTGTGGAATGGCCAAAACCAGCCAGCCAACCACCCCATAAAGCCCCGATGGCGCAAAGTGTTGCAATGCCCATACATACAAGGGTTACGGCTTTGGCCAGCGTATCGCCTATAAAGCGGCCACCAAGCCCGGCTACAGTAGCCCCCACAAGGGGTGTAAGAACAGCGGCGGAAAAGAGGTTAAGATCGGGCTGCATAGCCAATCATCCCTTCATCATCGTCACGTCTTCGACCTGGATAGACCCACGGTTACGGAAATACACCGTGACAATGGCCAGACCGATGGCAGCTTCTGCTGCGGCAATTGTAAGCACGAACAGAACCATAACCTGCCCGGACAAATCTCCATGTGCGGAAGAAAATGCAACAAGATTGAGATTGGCCGAAAGCAGGATGAGTTCCATGGACATCAGCAGGATGATGACATTCTTGCGGTTTAGAAAAATACCAAACACACCCAACACCAACAGTGCCGCGCTAACAAAAAGATAAGGCCCAATACCTATGGGAGCAATTGCGGATGTCATGGCCTGTTCTCCTCTGTTTCCGCCACAGCCTGATTTCCGGAACCATAAGAACCGGGAACCGCTGTTTCGTAATAGGAGCCTTTGGGCCGCAGGAAACCACCGCTTTCAAACACGTTTTCGCCAAGTGGCAGTTGTACAAGCTCCAGCGTTTCTTCAACTGTGCGTGCGTGTTGCTTATCTATATTCTGGCGACGGCCTGTGGCACGTTCACGCAGCGTAAGAACAATAGCGCCTATCATGGCAACAAGCAGCACAAGCCCACATGCTTGAAATAGAAAAACATAGTGTGTGTAAATCACAGTTCCCAAAGCTTCCGTATTGGTAAGCTGAGGGGCTGGATTAAGGGGAGCCACAATATTAGCTGGCGCCATCTTCCAGTTGCTGAAAGCCATAAGCAGTTCAGCAAACAAAACGCCCCCTACGCACACGCCTAACGGGGCATGTTTTTGAAAACCTTCGCGCAGACTGCTGAAATCTATATCCAGCATCATCACAACAAACAGGAACAGAACAGCCACTGCTCCCACATAAACAATAACCAGCAGCATAGCCAAAAACTCGGCCCCTGCCACCAGAAACAAACCCGCTGCATTAAAAAATGCAAGGATAAGAAAAAGCACGGAATGCACCGGGTTACGTGCGCTAATGACCATTACAGCCGAAAACAGCAGCACCGTTGCAAAAACGTAGAAAACAAGCTGTGCCATCATTGGCCAACCTCCTGCCATGTCATGGCCTGCATCTGCTTAGCGATACGGGGCATCTAATTCCAGACGCCGCGCAAGCAGCGCTTCCCACCTGTCTCCATTCGCTAAAAGCTTGTCTTTGTCGTACATCAGCTCTTCGCGCGTTTCGGTGGCAAATTCGTAGTTTGGGCCTTCAACAATGGCATCTACCGGGCAGGCTTCTTCGCACAGGCCGCAATAGATGCACTTTGTCATGTCAATGTCGTAGCGTGTAGTGCGACGAGATCCATCATCACGCTCTTCCGCCTCAATGGTAATGGCCTCTGCCGGGCATGTCGCTTCACAAAGTTTACAGGCAATGCAGCGTTCTTCCCCATTAGGATAACGGCGTAATGCATGCTCTCCCCTAAATCTGGGTGACAGTGGCCCTTTTTCATAAGGATAGTTTAATGTCACCTTTGGGCGGAACATCATACGGAAAGTGGATGACATGCCCCCCACCAGCTCCTTCAGTAGAAAAGAGCGCAGCGTGTTACCTAAAGCACCCATCAGTTCACACCTCCCATATGAGGCAGCAGACCTGTTGCCATAAGAAAACCTGCCGTTCCAATCATCCACAAAAGAGAAAGTGGCAGGAATACTTTCCAGCCTAGCCGCATAAGCTGATCGTACCGATACCGTGGGAACGTGGCACGCACCCAGATAAAGACGAACAGACAGAAAAGAATTTTAAAAATCAGCCATAAAGGCCCCGGCACCCATGTAAGGGGCGCAATACCCAATGGGGGCAGCCACCCCCCTAAAAACAGAATACTGACCATAGAGGACATAAGGATCATATTTGCGTATTCACCCAGAAAGAACAGACCAAACGCGAGGGATGAATATTCAACAAAAAACCCTGCCACCAACTCGCTTTCCCCTTCGGGAAGATCAAACGGTGCGCGGTTTGTTTCTGCCAATGCCGATATAAAAAAGACAATAAACATTGGAAACATTGGCAAGCAGAACCAGACATGCCGTTGCGCCAGAACAATATCGTTCAGGTTTAAGCTACCCACTGCCAGCAATACGGAAACAATTACCAAGCCAATTGAAACTTCGTATGAAACCATTTGCGCGGCAGAACGTAATCCACCAAGAAAAGCGTATTTGGAATTAGACGCCCAGCCAGCAATAAGAATGCCGTAAACACCCAATGAGGAAATAGCCAGAAGGTAGAGAATACCCACATTGATATTGGCAACAGCTAAACCATTACCTGTGGGAATAACAGCCCATGCCACCATGGCCAAAGAAAAGGTAAGAAACGGTGCAAACAGGAACAAAGCGCGGTTTGCACCTGCAGGAATAATCGTTTCCTTTACAATCATCTTGATGGCATCAGCAAAAGCCTGAAGCAGGCCAAACGGACCATTTACATTCGGCCCGCGGCGGCGCTGCATGGCGGCCATTACCTTGCGTTCCATGAGCGTAAGATACGCAACAGCAATCAATAGCGGCACCAGAACAGCCAGTGTTTCCAGCAACATCAGAATAATCTGGCCAGCAAGGGTGTGATAAAAAAACTGTCCCATTGGCCTTACTCCGCTGCTATCGCGCGAGGCACGCTATAAGCTTTTGAACATTCTGTCATAGTCGGGCTGGCACGGCTGATGGCGTTGGTCTGATAATAATCTGGGATCACAGACCTGAAAGGCGCGGACATAAAGCTTCTGTCCTCATCCTTATTCTGTTGTGCGGCTGTTGGCTGAGGTGCAGGCAGTTTTGTGATATGCCCAACATGTGCAAACACAGGGTTTACGTCTGCCATGCGTGCACGCAGTTCTTCCACCGTATTATATGGCAAAGTATGCCCGCACACTTCTGAAAAAGCTCTGATAATACGCCAATCTTCTCGCGCATCTCCCGGAGCGAACACAGCCCGAAAAGCACGTTGCACACGCCCCGCAGTATTAACGTATGTGCCAGATTTTTCCGTATAAGCTGCCCCAGGTAGAATAATATCTGCCCGTTTAGCAGCTGCATCACCATGATGCCCCTGATACACAACAAACGTTTCTGGCGAGATACGATCTACAGGAAGCTCGTCCGCCCCCATCAGCCACAGAACTTCTACTCCACCCCGCAACATGCTGGCGGTGGCACATCCATGAGGGCCGGGCACAAACCCGATATCCAATGCTCCCACACGGGATGCTGCGGTGTGCAGAACGTTAAAACCATTCCATCCATCTGCAATAACACCAGTTTTTTCTGCTAATTGTTTACAAGCAGCATAAATAGCCGGTGCATCCTGACGGGTTAAAGCACCGTGCCCAAGAATGATCATGGGGCGGGATGCTTTTTGCAAAACTTCTGCAAAAGCCTGCTCTCCTGCCACCAGCTTATCCAGAACATCTGGGCCATCAGCCAGAATATCAACCTGATAGGTGGGATCAGAAACAAACTGACCTATACTGGCGACAGGAAAGCCACCTCGCCCTGCATCCAAATACCGCTTACGAATACGAGCATTTAAAACAGGAGCTTCTCGTCGTGGTTCCACCCCCACCAGCAGCAGGGCATCTGCCTCATCTATTCCGGCAATATCGCTGTTAAACAGGTAATTTGCGCGCGCGCTCAAATCATACCATGCACCATCCTGCCGACAGTCCAAGTTTGATGAACCAATATTATTCAAAAAATCCTTAAGGGCACAAAGGCTTTCCACATCGCACAGGTCACCCGCAATGGCACCGATTTTTTCACCCGGCACGCCCTCCAGCCTGCGAGCTAGAGAAACAAATGCCTCCTGCCATGTGGCGGGATGTAACTTGCCATGCACACGCACCCAAGGCTGATCCAGCCGACGACGCTTGAGACCATCAATTGAAAAACGTCCTTTATCAGAAAGCCATTCTTCGTTTACTTCATCATTTACGCGCGGCACAATGCGCATGACTTCACCGCCTCGGGCCTGAATTTGGATATTCGTGCCCAGTGCATCCATAACATCAATGCTGTCTGTTTTTTTGTATTCCCACGAACGCGCATGAAAAGCCGATGGCTTGGCTGTAAGAGCCCCTACCGGGCAAACATCTATTAAATTTCCAGAAAGTTCAGATGTCAGCGCTTTTTGCACATATGTGGTGATTTCAGCGTTTTCACCGCGTGAGACCATACCCAGTTCAGGCGTGCCTGCTACTTCTGTACTAAAGCGGACACACCGCGTGCACTGGATGCAGCGCGTCATAACCGTTTTAACCAATGGCCCAAGGTCTTTATCTGTTACGGCCCGCTTATCTTCCTGATAGCGCGAAATACCAGATCCGTACCCATAAGCCTGATCTTGTAGATCACATTCTCCGCCCTGATCGCAAATAGGGCAATCCAGCGGATGGTTAATTAGCAGAAATTCCATAACAGCGCGGCGTGCGCGGCGCACAACCTCTGTATCTGTAAAAATCTGCATTCCTTCAG
Source organism: Acetobacter sp. DmW_136 (assembly GCF_008690365.1). NCBI lineage: Bacteria > Pseudomonadati > Pseudomonadota > Alphaproteobacteria > Acetobacterales > Acetobacteraceae > Acetobacter > Acetobacter sp. DmW_136. The sequence goes on along the minus strand of NZ_VHON01000032.1, from coordinate 67,838 downwards.
AAATAGGAAAACCGCAAGATGCAACAGGTTTAGGCGCACGCGCCACTTCTACCAGACACATCCGGCAGTTACCGGCAACAGAGAGCCGTTCATGATAACAAAAACGCGGTATTTCTTTTCCGGCTGCCTCGCAGGCCTGCAAAGCACTAAAACCTGCGGGCACATCTACCGGTGTACCGTCAACAATGACCTTCACCATTATCCTTACTCCGCCGCCACTGGCACACCGCCCGCAGGCACCTGCACCAAGCCCGTGCCGCCATGCGCAACCTTGTACTGCCGGATACGTGCTTCCATTTCTGGCCGGAAATGCCGGATTAACCCTTGAATAGGCCATGCGGCTGCATCACCCAGCGCACAAATAGTGTGGCCTTCCACCTGCTTGGTCACTTGCTCTAGCAAATCAATTTCTTCTATTTCGGCTTTGCCCTGCACCATGCGGTTCATCATACGCATCATCCATCCAGTGCCTTCTCGGCAAGGTGTGCATTGGCCGCAGCTTTCATGCTTAAAGAACTTTGAAAAACGCGCGATGGCTTCAATAATATCTGTGGATTTATCCATCACGATCATACATGCCGTGCCCAAACCAGAACGTTCTGCACGCAAACTATCGTAATCCATCAACACAGTTTCACAAATGGATTTAGGCAGCACAGGAACAGAACAACCACCGGGAATAACAGCCAGCAGGTTATCCCACCCACCACGCACGCCACCACCATGCTTTTCAATAATCTCTTTAAGTGAAACACCCAGCTCTTCTTCAAACACACAGGGCGTATTCACATGGCCAGAAATAGCCATAAGTTTTGTGCCTGCATTATTGGGTCGCCCCAAACCAGAAAACCAAGCTGCCCCACGGCGCATAATGGTAGATGTAACGGCTATGCTTTCCACATTATTCACTGTTGTCGGGCAACCATATAACCCCGCCCCTGCTGGGAATGGAGGCTTCATGCGGGGCTGACCCTTTTTACCTTCAAGGCTTTCCAGCAGAGCTGTTTCTTCTCCGCAGATATATGCGCCAGCCCCACGGTGAATACGGAAATCAAAATCCCACCCGGTACCCGCAGCATTTTTTCCGAGAAGACCTGCCTCATAAGCTTCATCTATCGCTGCCTGAAGGCGCTCAGCTTCTCTGCAAAACTCACCACGGATATAAATGTAGGAAGCATGAGCACCCATAGCGAAAGAGGCTATCATTGCGCTCTCTATCAACTTGTGTGGCTCATGCCGCATAACTTCCCGATCTTTACACGTGCCGGGTTCTGATTCATCCCCATTGATGACGAGATAATGCGGCCGACCATCAGATTTTTTGGGCATGAATGACCACTTCAACCCGGTGGGAAATCCAGCCCCTCCACGGCCACGCAAGCCAGATGCCTTCATTTCCGCAATAACTGCATCCCGTCCTTTTGCAATAATGGCTGCGGTATTATCCCAATCACCTCGTTTCCGGGCTGCTGGCAAACGCCAATCATCCTGACCATAAAGATTGGTGAAGATACGGTCTTTATCCTGAAGCATGGCCGTTTCTCCTATTTCTGATCCGGGGATGATGCAGACGTTTCCAGAAGGGTTTTTCTGCCGCCTTCCGGTGCTGAGCACATACGGTTGATAGCTGAACCGGCTTCTGGGTGACGGCCTGCACGCAAATCTGCAATTAATGCTTCTGTGCGTGGGCCATCCATATCCTCGTAGTAATCATCATCAACTTGCAGAATAGGTGCATTGGCACAGGCACCCAGGCATTCCACTTCGGTTAAAGTAAACAAACCATCATCGCTGGTTTCACCAAAATGATGAATCCCTGTTGCCTTACGGCAAGCCTCTGTTACCGCATCCGAGCCACGTAGCCAGCACGGTGTGGTTGTGCAGACCTGAAGATGGTAGCGGCCAATCGGCTTTGTATTGAACATGGTGTAAAAAGACGCCACCTCATACACGCGTATTGGTGCCATCTCTAACCTGTGGGCAATATCATCCATTGCCACAAGCGGTATCCATGCACTACCGGTTACGCGGCCCATCTGGCGCTGCGCAATATACAAAAGAGGCATAACCGCACTGGCTTTGCGTTCTTCTGGATATTTTTTAAGAACATTTACAATTTCTGCTTCAGATTCATCATCAAAAACAAAGCTGTCCGGCTGTTTTGCCGGGGCCCAGGTGGTGTTCATCGGTCAACCTCCCCGAACACAAGATCAAGCGATCCGATAATGGCCACCATGTCCGCCAACATACCGCGACGGGACAATTCATCGATGGCCTGAAGGTGAGCAAATCCTGTTGGACGAATTTTGCAGCGATACGGCCGGTTACTTCCATCGGCAACCAAATACACCCCAAATTCTCCTTTAGGACTTTCTACCGCTGTATAGGTTGCGCCGGGGGGAACGTGATACCCTTCGCTAAACAACTTGAAGTGATGAATAAGCGCTTCCATAGAACGCTTCATTGCTGCACGAGGCGGCGGGCTGAACTTGGGGTCCTGCACCTTTACGTCCCCAGGACGTATCTGGGTCAGACATTGTTCAATAATCTTGACGCTTTCTCGCATTTCCGCAACACGCACCAGATAGCGATCGTAACAATCACCCTGCCGCGCAACCGGCACATTGAATTCAACCTTGTGGTAATTATCATAGGGCTGATTACGGCGCAGATCCCACGGCACACCAGAAGCACGTAAACATGGACCACTAAAACCCCAAGCCAACGCTTGCTCTGTTGTAAAAACACCAATACCCACTGTGCGTTGTTTCCAAATACGGTTTTCAGTGAGCAGCCCCTCGAGTTCATCAATCCATTTTGGGAACTCTTTGGCCCATGCGCCTATTTTATCTTCCAACCCAGCAGGCACATCACGCGCGACACCCCCCGGACGGAAATAATTGGCATGAAACCGTGCACCAGATGCAGCCTCGTAAAACTCCAGAAGTTTTTCGCGCTCTTCATATCCCCACAAAGCCGGTGTAACAGCCCCGCAATCCAAACCCATAGCTGTAAGATTGAGAATATGATTTAGAACGCGCGTTATTTCCGCAAACATAACGCGCAGCCACTTGGCGCGTTCTGGAATATCAATACCCAGAAGTTTTTCCGTAGCCAGAGCAAAAGCCTGCTCCTCACACATCGGAGAAACGTAATCCAGCCGATCAAAATACGGCAAAGCTTTCTGATAGGTTTTGTATTCTATGAGTTTTTCTGTGCCACGATGCAAAAGGCCGATATGGGGCACGGCACGTGCCACTACCTCGCCTTCCATTTCCAAAACCAAGCGCAACACACCATGCGCAGAGGGATGCTGAGGCCCGAAGCTGAGTGCGTGAGAATCAATTTCCACAATTTTGCGTGGTTCTTCTTCCGCCACTTTTTCGGGCACAAGGCTTTCTGGAACATCTTGATGCAGCACAGTATCTGCTGCTTCAACAAAGCTATTTTTCAATTCAGTCATCAGCCGGACCTCTTCATGCCCTGTCTGACTTCATGCGCTTTTTCGTCTCCCGGCAAAGTCAGCATGCCTTCCCATGGGGAAACGAAATCAAAATCACGAAAATCCTGTGTTAAAGAAACAGGTTCTTTCACAACTTGCCTGCGTTCCACATCGTAACGGACCTGTTCATAACCCGTTAATGGGAAGTCCTTACGCAGTGGATGTCCTTCAAACCCATTATCTGTAAGGATACGCCGCATATCGGGCTGATTGGAAAAGACCACTCCAAACAGATCGTAGCATTCACGCTCCCACCATGTGGCACAGGGCCACAAATGGTGCACAGAAGGTACGGGCATAATTTCATCTGTTTGCACAATCACCCGGATACGGTGGTTATGTGTGACAGACAGCAAATTATAAGCAACATCAAACCGCCGCGGTCGTTCAGGAAAATCTACCCCGCACAAATCCATCAACTGTTCAAAGCGATAGGATGGATGATCCCTTAGCAATTCGAGAAAATGCAATAAGTGATCGCGTTCTATACGAACAACCAACTCACCTTTTTCTACTGCCGCATAGGATACGGAAGGCAAGGTTGCCATGAAGGCAAAGGCCATGGCAGACAGCCGCCCCTCAAGGCGACCTTGCCGAGGATTTACAGGAAGTTCAGCCACGAAGAATGGTCCCCGTCCGACGTATTTTTTTCTGAAGCAGCATAATGCCGTAAATCAAGGCCTCTGCCGTTGGTGGGCAGCCCGGCACATACACATCTACAGGCACGATGCGGTCACACCCCCGCACAACAGAATACGAATAGTGATAATAGCCGCCTCCATTAGCGCAGGAGCCCATGGAGATAACCCAGCGTGGTTCGGCCATCTGCTCGTACAATCGGCGCAGCACAGGGGCCATTTTGTTGGTAAGCGTGCCAGCCACAATCATAACATCCGACTGACGCGGAGACCCACGCGGGATGATGCCCATGCGGTCCAGATCATACCGCGGCATGTAAGCGTGGATCATTTCCACCGCGCAGCAAGCAAGCCCAAAGGACATAGGCCACAAACTGCCTGTTCGCCCCCAGTTTACCAACTTATCCAAATTGGCAACAACAAAGCCTTTTTCGGCCAGAACCCCTGTAATGCCCCGCACAACAGCATCTTGCTCTGGGCCGGGTGGAAGCGCCTCGCGGTTCCATAGCACCGCATCCTGCTGGTTGGCTGTCATGGCTGTATCTCCCTCACCTCAATCCCAATCCAGCGCGCCTTTGCGCCATTCGTACAAAAAGCCAATGCCCAGCACGGCCAGAAATCCAAGCATGGAAAGAAAGCCAAACAGCCCAATGCGCCCCAGCGTGATGGCCCAAGGGAACAGGAATGCAACTTCCAGATCGAAAATGATGAACAGGATGGCAACCAGATAAAAACGCACATCAAAACGGCGGCGCGCATCATCAAATGCTTCAAAACCGCATTCATAAGCTGTCAGTTTTTCGGAATACGGTTTCTGGTGGCCGCTCAGCAGCGCCATACCCAGCATGGCGGCGGCAATAATAACCGACATGCCCCCAAACACGAGAACTGGCGCGTAATCACCAAGAACAGACTGCATGGTGTGGTTCCTGCACATGTTTAAGCCGCAGTGGCTTGTGTTTCATGCAGCAACCCTAACCCCAACATCCTACATACGGATATGCACGAACGCGTTGGGTATGGGGCACTTTCTTGTGAAGGCCGAATTTTAAGGAGAAATCGAGGAGCCAGAGAATGCTCTGACAAACACCACACACAGGCAGCAATGGAACTAAGTCCATTGTGCGTGTGGGTTACCATTTGGGGAAAATGGTGGGCAATGACGGGATCGAACCGCCGACCATCTCGGTGTAAACGAGACGCTCTACCGCTGAGCTAATTGCCCGCGCCCTATGTGCCATAAACAGAAAAGGCCGACAACCCCTTTTTTTGAGATTGTCGGCCTTTTTCAGAAAAAAATTTTCTGACGGAATTAACCGCTGACGGCATCCTTTAGCGCCTTGCCCGGCTTGAAGCGGACAGAGGTGGAAGCAGGGATATCGATTTCTTCACCCGTACGTGGATTACGGCCTTTAGCAGCCTTGCGGGTTGCGGTCACAAATGTGCCAAAACCAACCAGACGCACTTCCTGCTTTGTGGACAGGGCCTTTTCGATCGCACCGAATACGGCATCGACCACTTCACCGGCTTTTGCCTTGGGCAGGTCAACAGCTTCAGCCACGGCTGAAACGAGTTCCTGCTTGTTGAGCGGCTTCTCCATCCTTACGCCTTTCTATTTCTTATATCTGTTCGGAACGGCGGGCGGCCTTTTCGTCCGCCTGTCCGCTACCTGAACGCACTATGAAGCCGTTTTTCGCCACGTCAACCAAGCAAACGCAACTTCGTACGCTCTTAGCCCTTCTATTCAGTGTGGCAACACCGGAAGAGCGGATTCTCCACCTGCTGCTGGCAGTGGATCTGGCACATCTTCCCACTCAATTGGCTGAGGCTGACGCACCAGCGCACGCGCCAGAACTTCATCCACATGAGAGACAGGAACGATTTCCAGTTTCTTCTTCACGTTTTCAGGGATTTCCGTAAGGTCCTTCTCATTTTCCTTGGGAATGAACACTGTACGAATACCCGCACGCAAAGCCGCAAGCAGCTTTTCTTTCAAGCCGCCAATAGCCAGCACACGCCCACGCAATGTGATTTCACCCGTCATGGCCACATCCCGACGAATGGGAATACCTGTCAGCACACTCACTAAGGATGTGACCATAGCCACACCGGCTGAAGGACCATCTTTGGGAGTCGCACCTTCTGGCACATGCACATGGAAGCTGCGCTTATCAAACAAGGTGGGCACAATGCCAAAGCTGGTTGCCCGACTCCGCACAAAGGAGAACGCTGCAGAAATGCTCTCCTTCATAACGTCGCCCAGCTTACCGGTTTCAACAATACCGCCCTTACCTGGCACCATAACGCTTTCAATGGTCAGGATTTCCCCGCCCACTTCGGTCCAAGCCAGGCCGGTTACAACGCCAACCATGTCTTCTGCTTCGGTTTCCCCATAGCTGAAACGACGCACACCTGCGTATTTGTCCAGATTCTTAGGAGTAACAGAAACTTTCTTAGCCTTACCGGTGACAATTTCCTTCACGGCCTTACGGGCAAGCCCCGCAAGTTCACGTTCCAGATTACGCACGCCAGCCTCACGCGTGTAATAGCGAATCAGATCCCGCACAGCGTCATCTGTAATCGACCATTCATCCGGTTTGAGGTTATGCGCCTGTGTCTGCTTGGAAATAAGGTGGCGCTTGGCAATTTCCACCTTCTCGTCTTCTGTGTAACCGGACAGACGAATGATTTCCATACGATCCAGCAGAGGCTGCGGCATGTTCAGGCTATTCGCCGTTGTAACAAACATGACATCAGACAGATCATAATCCACTTCCAGATAATGATCTGCAAATGTGCTGTTCTGCTCTGGATCCAACACTTCCAGCAGTGCAGATGCTGGGTCTCCACGCCAATCAGAACCCAGTTTGTCAATTTCATCCAGCAGGAACAGTGGATTCGAGACTTTCGCCTTCTTCATCCCCTGAATGATCTTGCCAGGCATGGAGCCAATATACGTACGCCGATGGCCACGAATTTCAGCTTCATCCCGCACGCCACCCAATGACATACGTACGTAATGCCGCCCCGTTGCCTTGGCGATAGAACGTGCCAAAGACGTTTTACCAACACCAGGAGGCCCTACCAGACACAGAATCGGGCCTTTAAGCTTCTGGGACCGGCTTTGAACAGCCAGATATTCCAGAATCCGTTCTTTAACTTTTTCTAGTCCGTAGTGATCTGCATCCAGAATTTTTTCTGCTTCTGTCAGATCATGCTTTACCTTGGTCCGCTTCTTCCACGGAATGCTCAGCAGCCAATCCAGATAATTCCGCACAACTGTAGATTCGGCAGACATCATACTCATGCCGCGCAGCTTTTTCAGCTCCGCTACAGCTTTTTCGTGTGCTTCCTTAGAGAGCTTGGTTTTGGCAATGCGTTCTTCCAGTTCGGATGTTTCATCCTTACCGTCTTCGCCTTCACCCAGTTCCTTCTGAATCGCCTTAAGCTGTTCGTTCAGATAATACTCGCGCTGCGTTTTTTCCATCTGACGCTTAACGCGGTTGCGAATCTTCTTTTCAACCTGAAGAACATCAATTTCCGCCTCAATATGCGCGAAAACCTTTTCCAGTTGCGCCATCACTGTTGGCGCTTCCAGAATTTCCTGTTTTTCCGCAATCTTGAGGTTTAGGTGGCTGGTTACGGTATCTGCCAGCTTAGCCAGATCACTGATCTGGTTCAGAGAGACCAGCACCTCGGACGCAATCTTTTTGTTGAGCTTCATATACTGCTCAAACTGAGACACGATAGAACGGCCAAGTGCTTCGGCTTCTGGTCCTTCAGCCGCCTGCTCTGGCATGTCCTCAATATCGGCCTCAAAGTGCCCTTCCACCTCATGCAAGGTTTTTACGCGTACGCGCTTCACACCTTCCACCAGCACCTTCACGGTGCCATCCGGCAGTTTTAGTAGCTGCAGAATAGTTGAAAGTGTACCCACCCGATAAATATCATCGGCGGAAGGATCATCCTGCGCAGCATCCTTCTGAGCGACCAGCAGAATATGGCGGTCATCTTTAGTGACCGTTTCCAACGCTTTTACAGATTTCTCACGCCCAACAAACAAGGGCACGATCATGTGCGGGAACACCACAATATCGCGCAGTGGCAGCACAGCCACGTGCACAGAAGCCTTAACTTCCTGCACTTCTGGCTCTGCCGTAGCTTCTACTGCTGTTGTGGTTTGATGTGTGGCTTCTGCTGCCACTTCCGGCTTGGTTTTTGTTGCAGTCCGGCGCCTGCGTTTCACTGGTTTTTCGTTATCAGCCATGATGATGACCTCCTGACAAGGACGATCCGGACACGGCACCCGCCTTGCGGCATACCCTGTTCCGTACAAGAGCCAACGCGGTGAAAGCTCTTTTGTCTATCCTTATGTCGTTATTCACAGCGTTTTACACAATGGGACAGTGACAAAAACAGCGCTGGAGCATGTGCCGCCAGCGCTGTTTTGTGAATATTCCCCAACTTAAGCAGATTGTTCTGCCGGGATTTCTTTCTTTTTCCCGTAGACATAGACCGGACTGGCCTTGCCTTCCGCGACATCCCGGTTAACCACCACTTCCTCTACATTTTCGAGGCCCGGCAGATCGAACATGGTCGACATTAGGATGCTTTCCAGAATGGAGCGTAGCCCACGAGCCCCAGTCTTTCGCACAATAGCGCGATCTGCGATGGCTTTGAGTGCATCATCCGTAAAGTCCAATTGCACATCTTCCATCTGGAACAAACGCTGATACTGCTTGACCAACGCATTCTTGGGTTCTGTCAGAATCTTGATAAGCGCAGCTTCATCCAGATCACCCAGCGTTGCGATAACTGGCAGACGCCCGATGAATTCCGGAATCAAACCAAACTTCATCAAGTCTTCCGGTTCCACGTCGTGCAGGATTTCCCCTGTCTTACGCTCATCCGGGGCACGCACATCGGCGCCAAACCCAATATTGGTTCCTTTACCGCGGGCAGAAATAATCTTGTCCAGCCCAGCAAAAGCACCACCACAGATAAACAGCATGTTGGTGGTATCTACTTGCAGGAACTCCTGCTGCGGATGCTTGCGCCCGCCCTGCGGCGGAACAGAAGCAACTGTGCCTTCCATAAGCTTCAGCAGCGCCTGCTGCACACCTTCACCACTTACATCACGGGTAATGGAAGGATTGTCTGACTTTTTGGAAATCTTGTCGATTTCATCAATATACACAATGCCACGCTGTGCACGTTCAACATTGTAGTCAGATGCCTGCAACAGCTTGAGAATAATGTTTTCAACATCTTCCCCCACATACCCTGCTTCTGTCAGGGTTGTGGCGTCTGCCATTGTAAAAGGCACATCCAGAATACGCGCCAGTGTCTGAGCAAGCAGGGTTTTACCAGAACCTGTAGGGCCAATAAGCAGGATGTTGGATTTTGCAATCTCAACATCCCCGGCTTTGGCAACCTGCGTCAGGCGCTTGTAATGGTTATGCACAGCCACAGACAAAACCTTTTTGGCTTGAGCCTGCCCGATAACATAATCATCCAGAACCTTGCAGATTTCCCGCGGTGTCGGCACACCCTCGCGCGATTTGACAAGGGATGTCTTGTTCTCTTCACGGATGATATCCATGCAGAGTTCAACACACTCATCACAAATGAACACCGTGGGGCCGGCAATCAGCTTGCGAACCTCATGTTGTGACTTTCCACAGAACGAGCAGTAAAGCGTATTCTTGGAATCACCGGACTTCGTATTCATCAGCCCACTCCCTCGATCATCCCAGGCCCCATCGCACCGAGAGCCGAGTCCCAGAACGTGTGTGCCTGCCTTACGGCAGGCGTCTTCCCTATTGTAACAGGAAGATTACTGTACGCCAGATTAAGGATGACTTTTATCCTTCTTGCCTGTTTCTGTCGCCTTATGGTGGCTGATCACCTCATCCACAATCCCGAAGGACTGAGCTTCGTGGGCGGACATGTAGGTATCACGCTCCAACTTCTGCTCAATTTCCTCCAACGTGCGACCTGTATGTTCACGGTAGATTTCATTCAGCTTCTGACGAATGATCAGAATTTCACGCGCCTGAATTTCGATATCACTTGCCTGACCCTGCGCGCCACCAGAAGGCTGATGCACCATAACACGCGCATTTGGCAGCGCGAAACGGCGCCCTTTTTCACCCCCAGCCAGCAACAAGGAGCCCATAGAAGCTGCCTGCCCGATGCACACTGTGCTTACGGGGCTGCGGATGTACTGCATGGTATCATAAATTGCCAAACCGGCAGAAACCACACCACCCGGGCTGTTGATGTAAAAAGAGATTTCCTTGTTCGGATTCACGCTTTCCAGATACAGAAGCTGCGCGGAAATCAAGGATGCAACCTGATCGTACACGGGACCAGTCAGGAAGATGATCCGCTCTTGAAGCAGGCGGGAATAGATATCAAACGCCCGCTCACCGCGAGAGGTCTGTTCGACCACCATCGGTACCAGCGCATTGCTGAAAATCTCAACGGGATCACGATCCCTCATACCACTCATTCCCGTATAAAAAACTGAATTAGCCCTTCCCGCCTTCCTGCGCAAACACAAGAAAGCTCAGGCACTCTGGTTCAAGATAGAGATAAAGTGGAAAGATGCCACCCCGGAAAAGAAAAACATGCCCAAAAAGAATGTCCCGCCAGTTCACACTGGCGGGACACGGCCTTTTTCTTATTAGATATTCGCTGGTGGAATATCTGAAAGTTCCTCTGGTGTGACCTCTTTATCCGTCACTTTAGCCAGTTCAATCAGGTAATCGACAACCTTGTTTTCAAAGATTGGCCCCCTGAGGGATTCTGCGGCCTGCGGATTCTTCTGGAAGAATTCGAACACCTGTTTTTCCTGACCTTGGTAGCGCATGGCTTCTGCCCGCACTGCCCGGCCCAATTCGTCCGGCGTAACCGTAATATTGTTCTTACGGCCAATTTCAGCCAGCAGCAGACCCAACTTTACGCGGCGTTCCGCAATTTTGCGGTAATCAGCGCGAAGGGTTTCTTCATCTTTGTTCTTGTCTTCGTCATCAAGCTGGCCAGACTTACGGTCTTCTTCAACGCGCGCCCAGATCTGGTTGAATTCTGCATCCACCATGCCTTCTGGCGCAGTGAAATCAGTTTTCTTTGCCAGTTCATCCAGCAGCTCACGTTTGATACGCAGACGAGAAAGCTGATCATATTCGCCTTCAATCTGCTTGCGAATCAGATCTTTGAGCTGATCAAGGCTTTCAAAGCCCATCTTCTTGGCCAGTTCATCATCAATCGGCGCATCAACTGGCTTCTTGATCTGCTTGGCTTTGATATCGAAGGTTGCTTCTTTGCCTGCCAGCTCGGTTGCGCCGTAATCTGCGGGGAAAGTTACCGTAATAACTTTTTCTTCACCCGGCTTCATGCCTTCGATCTGCTCAGCAAACCCAGGAATAAAGCCTTCACCGCCGATTTCAACGTTCACATCTTCAGCGGAACCGCCTTCGAAGGGAACACCGTCGCGCTTACCAACAAAATCGATAGCTACCACATCACCTTTGGCAACGGGGCGAACTTCTTCCACCACTTCAAAAGTGCGGCCGCGCTTAGCGATATCTTCCAGCACCTTGTTGATGGCTTCATCGCTTACGTTCGCCTTCAGGCGTGTCAGCGTGAGATCAGACAGGTCTGGCACAGCGATTTCTGGCAGAAGCTCTGCTTCAACTGTGAATTCCAGATCTTTTCCATCATCGGCCTGACCCGAAACCAGATCTACCTTAGGCTGACCAGCAGGACGGATACCGCGTTCGTCAAAAACGTTACGCAGAGCATCAGATACCGTCTGTTCCAGCACTTCTGCCCACACGCTTTCGCCGTAACGCTGCTTGGCCAGAGAAACAGGCACCTTACCCGGACGGAAGCCCGGCAGATTTAGGTTTGCTGCAACTTCCTTCAGCCGCGCATCACGCTTGCTGGCAATTTCCGCCGCTGGAACTGTTACGGTAAAACCACGCTTCAGCCCTTCGGAAAGGGTCTCGGTAACCTGCATCGGTCAGGCCTTCCTTTCGGTACAAAACTCAAACACCCGCTACGCAAAGGCCGTCGCGGACCAGGACGGGAGCATGACTAAAATAAATTGGTACGGGTGGAGGGACTTGAACCCCCACGACTTGCGTCACCAGAACCTAAATCTGGCGTGTCTACCAATTCCACCACACCCGCTCACAATGCTCACCGTCACGAGTTGGGTGGACTTAACCCAAACATTCGCTCACGGCAAGATGCCGATGTGCGAGTTCACCCTCTGTTTCTGCATATGAGCTGCTTTTTCTCGCGCAGCGCCCAAATGAAGGTCCAAATCTTCCGCCACAGGCCACGGTCCGGCTTGCCGCCCAGCCTCCCCATGCAGCCACACGCCAGCACATGCAGCCTCCCACGCTGGCATACCAGCAGCCAGCAGGGCTGAAACAACACCAGAAAGTGTATCCCCTGAACCCGCTGTGCCTAAAGCTGGAGTTGCATGGTCATTAATTGCAAGCCGTCCGTCTGGCGCTGCAATCATGGTGGAAGCCCCTTTTAGAACCACCACAGCCCCAATCTGCTGGGCCGCCTGCCGAATATGCTCTGGCGGATTACTGCCCACTGGGCCGAATACGCGGGTAAACTCCCCAACATGCGGCGTTATAACTGCAACGCCTTTAAGTTTTTCAGGGTCGCCCGCAGAAGCGCTTAAAGCACCGGCATCAGCCAGAACACTCTTTTCTGCCGCCAACAACACCGGCAGCGTGGCCTGCACTTCCGCCTCTGTTAAACCGGGGCCGCAAACCCACACGCAGCGGCGCTTGTCTTGCAACAATGTCGGCAACGGTGCCGCATCTACAATAAGGCCGGGCGCACCCAGTTTATAAGCCGCAGCACCCGCCCCAGCAGCCACACGCACCAAACCAGCACCGGCAGCGCGTGCACCGCCTGCACATAAGCGGGTTGCCCCCGGCATGGATTCGCCCGCGCAAATACTCACCACACCGCGCGTATATTTATGACTTTCAGGACCGGGAATCGGCAAATGCCACAAGCCGGGCTCATTCCGCCACGTTATTGGAGGCACCTGATCCAACGCAGTTTCTGGGATTCCGATATCTGCCAGAATCAACCGTCCCAGATATTCTCTGCCCGGATATAGTAAATGCCCCGGCTTGAACCGGCAGAACGTTACCGTCATGGCGGCCTGCGGTGCATATCCACGCACCAAGCCTGTCGCGCCATCCACACCTGAAGGCATATCAACAGCAACAATACGCCGCGCCGCTTGCAGAACTTCAAGAGGCAAACCCGTAACGTCTCTGCTCAATCCTGCACCGAAGATAGCATCAACCACCAAATCTGCCCGCGCAGATTCCTGTGCTGAAAATGGCACGCGAACACCTCGGAATCGGGCCGAGGCTTCTGCCGCAGCGCCGCCCAGCTTGGGCGCCACCATTTCCGCTACAGCCACAGGCCAACCTGCATCATGAAGATGCCGCGCAACCACGTATCCATCCCCCCCGTTATTGCCGGGGCCACACAGCACAAGCACGCGGGCTGGCTTTTCGTATCGGAAAATAGCGCGCGCCACCGCGCGACCAGCATTTTCCATCAATACGGAAACGGGCACAGTCTGCGCCGAAATATGGTCAATTTTCCCCATTTCATCAGGGGAATAAACGCTCAGAAGAGAAGGATATATTGCTGCCATACCGAGCCTCCACACATAGAGCAGACGATAATTTGTGCAAATATAGCCTCTTGCGCAGTGTCCGTCCCCTTGGCAATCAGGCAGCAGACAAGCGTTGGACGATACCCCCTTCCCCGCCCCGCGCCTTTTTCCTGCATTAACGCCAAGCGGAGTTCAGCATGCCCCATTCCATTCTCTGGAGCCTTGTTCTCACCCTCCACCTTGTCAGCATCATCTTGTGGATTGGTGGTGGTGCCTATGCCGTTATTATTTTGCGCCCGAGCCTGCGCTTACTGGATGCAACGCAGCGCAATTCTGTGCATTTGCAGACATTGGCCCGCTTTTTTAAGGTTTTAACGCACGTTATCCCCACAGCACTGATTACCGGCTGGCTGCTGATTATTCATGAAGGTGGGTTTGCAAACGCACCATGGACAACCAACCTCATGCAGCTTTTGGGCATTATCATGGCTGTGCTGTTTGTTATGATGTACACAGGGCCTTACCAGAAAGCACGGCGCTCCATCCGCCCGCAGCCTTCTGTGTTCGACTCCATCCGCTCCCGCGTGCTGCTTATTGTTGCGTTGGGCGTGCTGGCAGTGCTTTCTGCCTGCCTTGGCCATCCTTTTGCCTAAGAAACACAGTAACATTCTGCCAAAAACTTGATTTCAGGCCAAAACAGCTTTATCGGAACAAACGCCTGACCGGGTAGATACGTGAATCGGTGCCTCAGTCACTTTAGTTGAGGCACCCCGATACGGGCAGGCTCTTCAGCCAGTGCTGACAACAGACAGACCTACGGTTCCGAGAGCAGATTGACAGCTAAAACGCCCGCCTCCCCCCGCAAGACAGCAACACGTAGCCGCAAAAAAACGGCTACCCCTGCCCCTGTGAGCGCAGCAGACGCCGCAGAAGATACGGGCACGGCAACCGAAGCTCCCGCTGAAAAAGCGGTTGCAGCCGAGGCAAAACCTGCCCCCAAAAAACGTGTTGTAAGACGCCGGAAGCCAAAAGTAGAAAAAGCTGAAGAACCAGCTCCAATCGCCCCAGAACAGGCCGAAGCAACCCTAGCAACAGAAGTTCCCGCTCCCGTAGAAGCCGCGGCTTCTGCTGTTGAGGTTGTTGAGCAAGCGCCTGAAGTTGCGCCGGAACCCCCTGCGGAAAAGCAGCCTGCTCCAAAAGCCAAAGCAGAAGAAAACGCCACTCCAGAACTGGTTCCTGCTGAAAAAACCGCAGAAATTACCGTTGAAGCCGCAGAAGATACGGACTCCATCACATTTGCTGATCTGGAACTCTCCGAGCCTCTCCTACGTGCTATTTCGGACATGGGCTACACACACCCTACCCCCATTCAGGCTCAGGCTATTCCGGCCATTCTGATGGCGCGGGATGTTATGGGCGTTGCACAGACAGGAACGGGTAAGACTGCGTCCTTCACGCTACCCATGCTGGAGATTTTGGCGGATTCGCGGGCACGGGCCCGTATGCCGCGCTCCCTTATTCTGGAACCCACGCGTGAACTGGCGCTGCAGGTTGCAGAAAATTTTGTGAACTACGGCAAATACCTCAAGCTCAACCATGCTCTGCTGATTGGCGGAGAAAGCATGGCAGATCAGAAAGAAGTGCTGAACCGTGGTGTGGATGTGCTGATTGCCACCCCCGGCCGCCTGCTTGATCTGTTTGAACGCGGCGGTTTGATGCTGAACCACACCGGCATTCTGGTGATTGATGAAGCTGACCGTATGCTGGATATGGGCTTCATTCCCGATATTGAAAAAATTGTCGGGCTGTTGCCTCCTAACCGGCAAACACTGCTGTTCTCCGCCACTATGGCGCCGACCATCCGTAAGCTGGCAGATACCTTCCTGCATTCTCCCAAAGAAATTACGGTTGCACGGCAATCTTCTGTGGCCACAACCATTACAACCGGCATTGTGGTGGTGGATGAATACAGCAAGCGGGAAACGCTCCGCCAACTGTTGAAAGACCCTGCGCTACAGAATGCTATTGTGTTCTGCAATCGTAAGCGTGATGTGGATATTTTAACCAAATCGCTCGTGAAGCATGGCTTTTCAGCCGCCGCTTTACATGGCGATTTGCCCCAGTCCGTGCGCTTTTCCACGCTGGAAAAATTCAAGAACGATGAACTGAAAGTGCTTGTGTGCTCAGACGTAGCCGCACGTGGCATTGATATTGGCGGTCTTTCGCACGTCTTCAATTTTGATCTGCCCTTCCATGCAGAAGACTATGTGCACCGAATCGGACGTACTGGCCGTGCAGGGCGTGAAGGCCACGCCTACAGCATTGCAACGCCGTATGATAAAGCGCTGGCCGAAGCTATTGAAAAGCTGACAGGCAAAGAAATTCCGCGCATGGCGCTGGATGGTGTGAAGCAGCTTGAATGGTCTGATGAAAAGCGGCCACCGGCTGGGCGCGCACGCAAACCCCACACACCACAGCGTAATCGGGAACGTGAAAATCCAGCTCCTGCAGCACGCGAACAGCAGCAGCCTGAAGCCAAACTCCAGCAGACAGCACGCCCAGAACGTCAGCCTACGCGTAATACACGCCATCAGCGGGATGAAATTCCGCCCGCTCCCGGTGGTGATGTACAGGGCTTTGGCGATATGGTACCAGCGTTCATGCTGCTGCCACGCCGAAACTCTGTTAGGCCTGCCTCACCGGGCACAGATGCAACGGCTGAACGCGCCGCAGATACGCACGCCTGAACATAATCTGTGACTGAAACTTACGATACGGATGTTCTCTATCTGGCAACGCAGGGCGATGGTGCCGTGCGTACGCCAGATGGTTCTGTAGTTTACGTTCCGGAAACTCTTGCTGATGAGCATGTACGTCTGAATAAAAATTCAGATGGCAAGTGGCAGCTTGTTGAAGTTCTTCAACCTTCACCAGACCGGCAGATACCGCCCTGCTCCTTGTTTGAACGCTGCGGTGGCTGCACGCTCCAACATGTAAAGCCTGCTGCTATTTTGCAGTGGAAAATGGCTACTGTTCAACACGCTTTACAAAAGGCTGGGTTTAACAACCTTCCGGCATTTTCTGCCGAGCAGGTGCAGCCATACTCTCGCCGTAGAGCAGATCTGGCAGTAAGGCGTCAGCCTGATGGCATCATCATTGGGCTTCATGCGCGCAATAGCCACGCCGTTACAGACCTTACCACCTGTGTTGTGTTGCACCCCGACATTCTAGCGGCCCTACCCGCTTTTCGGGCCACACTCCGCAGCTTGAATGCCATTCGGCGTGAAGCCAATTTACATATCAATCTGCTGGATTCTGGGCTGGATGTTCTGTTGCAAACAGATGGGCCGCTAACTGCACCAGACCGCGTGCGTTTGGCGCAACTGGCTACAGAGCAGCGCATTCCGCGTATCAGTTGGCAGTTGATTAAAGATACAGGTCAGCCAGAAGTCGCGGCACAATCAGGCTCTGTTGTTCAGACAATTGCTTCTCACCAAATCACACCGCCACCTGGCACTTTTTTGCAGGCAACGGATGAAAGTGAGAAATATATTCAGGATGCCGTTGTAAAAAGCCTGCCCGCCAAGCTGAACCGCCGTGATATTATTACCGAGCTTTATGCTGGTTGTGGCACACTTACGTTTCCATTGGCAGAACATGCCCGCGTAAACGCTTACGAAGGCTACGCACCCGCTTTGGAAGCCCTGAAGAAAGCGACAGGCGGCACGCGAATCAGCACATTCTGTCGGGACCTAAACCATCAGCCGGTTTTGGCTAAGGAAATAGCAGCTTCCGCTGTGGTTGTGCTGGACCCCCCGCACGCAGGGGCAAAGTTGCAAATGCGCCAGATTGCTCAAGGGTTACCCACCCACATTATTTATGTAAGCTGTAACCCCGCCGCCTTGGCGCAGGATGCAAACCTGCTGGCCAAAGCTGGATATACGGTGGAAAATGTAACTGTAATTGACCAGTTTTTATGGTCTGCAGAAATTGAAGCCATTTGTAGCTTCAAACGTGAAAGCTCTCGCCGCAGCCGCAACGGCCTTTCTCGTTAGGGTTGGAAAACACAAACCCGGCCTCCAGATCACCTTCCTGATAATCCATTTCAGAACCAATCAGGTAAAGCGTAGCTTTGCGATCTACCAGCAAGGTTATGCCGTGATCTTTTACCACTTCATCACTCTCACCTGCTGTATCCACAAACTGCATGTCATATGCTTTGCCGGAGCAGCCTTTGGTGCTTACAGAAATACGTAGCAACTGGCCCGCATGTGCCGTGGCATATAAATGCTGCAACCGATCTGCCGCAGCTTGAGACACCCGCATAAGAGGAGGAAGTTCCCGCTTTGTGGGAGCAACAGCCGTTTTCTGAGACATTTTATACCCTCACCTTGTTTTCGGTTCAGAACATGTTCAGCGCGAGACGGGCTTCATCACTCATACGCGACATATCCCACGGTGGATCCCACACCACTTCCACTTCTGCAGATTTTACACCTGGCACTTTTTCCACTGCTTCTTTCACCTGCACAGGCAGTTCCTGCGCGCTGGGACAGTTGGGGGCTGTTAGTGTCATTTCAATACGCACGCGGCCATCATCATACAGATCGATTGCGTAAATCAGGCCAAGTTCATAGATGTTCACCGGAATTTCCGGGTCATGCACTGTCGCAATCGCCTCAATAACCGCATCTTCCGAAACTGCACCGGCAGACTGCGGTTTAGCGGGCTGTTCTGCCCCCTCATCCGGTGTCCAGCTTTCTACTTTTCCGGCTTCGTTTCCGGCAGGTGCATGATCAGTATGCAGCACATCGGCAGAAGCCTCTGCTGTTTTAGCTTCCTTTTCTACCCCTGGCAGAACGGGAGCATGCACGTCTTCAGACGTCGGCATGAGAAAGCGCCTCCTTTAACGCAATCCAAGGCAGTTCGGCACATCGTATCCGTGCCTTGTGAGACCGCAGAGGCTGGAAAACCTCTAACGGCCCTAATGAAGTATCCGCCGGTGCGGCAGGGGAACTTTGCCCCACCAGCATGGCAGAAAACCGACCAGATAGGCTGACAGCTTGCGCAACATCCAAACCAGAAACCTGCTGCGCCATTAAATCAGCCGCTGCTGCACAAATGGCGCATCCACGTGTGGTGTGGCGCACACTTTGGATATGGGTTGCATCCAGTGCGATATCCACCCGTGTTTTATCCCCACACATGGGATTTTTGCCTTCGCCCTGCACTGAAGGTGCTTCCAGCTTGCCCGCATATTGCGGAGCACGCGCGCGCTCTACAATCACGCGGTCATACAGGGCATCAGAATCTGGCACGGTTTGTGTCACACAAAAAATTCCCGGATACGCACCAACGTATCGGCAAGCGCGTCTATTTCTTCCTGCATGGTATAAATACCAAAGCTGGCACGTGCTGTGGCCGTTAGCCCCAAGCGACGCATAAGCGGCTCTGCACAATGGTGGCCCGCACGTACGGCAATACCGTTGCGATCCAGCAACGTGGCAATATCATGCGGGTGCACATCCGCCATGGTAAAGGAAATAACGCCTCCACGCTCTTTGGGCTGCCCAACAATGTTCAGCCCCGGAACAGTGCTCAGACGCTCCAACGCGTAGCTGGTTAAAGCCTGTTCATGCGCTGCAATGGCATCAAAACCAAACTTTTCCACCCAAGCAATTGCAGCACCAAGGCCTATAGCTTCAACAATCGCAGGCGTGCCCGCTTCAAACTTATGTGGAACATTCGCCCATGTGGATTTTTCAAATGTTACGGTGGAGATCATGTCCCCCCCGCCCATAAATGGCGGCATATCTTCCAGCAGCGCACGCCGCGCCCACAAAACACCAATGCCGGTTGGGCCATATAGCTTATGCCCGGTAAAGGTATAGAAATCTGCTCCCAAAGCCTGCACATCTGTGCGGTGGTGCACCACGGCCTGGCTGCCATCAAACAGCACCAGCGCACCGGCTGCATGCGCCATATCAGCAATCTGGCGCGCTGGTGTAATGGTGCCCAGCACGTTGGACATATGGGTAATAGCAACAAGTGCTACTTTGCCATCAGACAAAAGCTGGCCGAACGCATCCATATCCAGATCACCAGCATCGGTAATCGGGGCTATGCGCAATTCAATGCCCATACGGTCACGCAGCATCTGCCACGGCACTAGGTTGGCATGGTGTTCCATTTCGGAAATAACCACAGCCTGCCCCGGCGTAAGCAGAGAACCAAAGGAATACGCAACCAGATTAATAGCTTCTGTGCTGTTACGGGTAAAAACAATTTCTTCCCGCGAAGGTGCGTTGAGAAAGCCCGCAACCTGATCTCTAACAGCTTCATAAGCCTCGGTTGCACGTTCACTCAGCCAATACAGGCCACGGTGAATGTTGGCATACTGATGGTGCATGGTGTGCACCATAGCATTGATAACGGCATCCGGCTTTTGGGCCGAAGCGGCGCTATCCAGAAACACTAACGGGCGATCGTGCACTTTTTCCGACAGAATAGGAAACTGCTTACGAATAGCAGCCAGATCCAGCCCGGATGTGTCTATAATAGAAGGATGAGACATTACGCGGCCTTCCTTTCAGCAGAAAAACGGATTGCCAGCATGGCGCGGCAGTATTCCTGCGCTGTTTCATCTTCAATGAGGGAAAGCGCCTCATCCAGAAACGCTGCAATCAGGATCTGGCGGGCCTGTGTCTCTGGCACACCACGGCTACGCATATAAAACAGTTGGTCATCATCCAGCGCCCCCACGGTTGCCCCGTGGCTGCAACGCACATCATCCGCATAGATTTCAAGCTCAGGTTTTGCGTCAATTTCTGCGTTTTCAGAAAGCAGCAATGCCTGATTCATCTGGTAGCCATCGGTTTTCTGGGCAACCTGTTCAACCAGCACCTTGCCTTGGAAAACACCCCGCGCGTGGCCATCCAGCACATTCCGAACAGTCTGGCGGGAAGTGCAGTCCGAAGCTGCATGGGTGATAACGCTCGTGATATCCCCCACCTGATGTTCTGCAAGATTTTGCGCACCATTTACATGCAACTGAGCATGTGGTGCCTTCAACCGTGCATGCACTTCATGCCGAGACAACAAGCCACCCAAACCAAGGGCAAAGCTATTGTAAACGCCATGCCCAGCAACCTGTACATAGGTTGTGGCCAACGCTATGGCTTGCGGCCCTTCTGTCTGCAACGTGGTATGATAGAGTTTGGCTCTTTCTCCCACCGTTACTTCCATAACCGGATTATGGAAATACTGCCCAACACCTGCGCTGAGTGACAGCAAGGAAAGATGCGCACCTTCTTCCAACACCACGCTATGGCGTGGATGGAAAGAGATTACGGTATCGCCCGCTACGCCCAGAGAAATCAGGAGCACGCGCCCTGCATCTGCACCCTTTGCAACGTGCAATGTGGCACCGTCTTCCACCAAAGCCGTGTTCAGCGCCACAAGAGGATCTCTATCCGGACTGGCCTGCACATCTGATGCCAGATTGTTCTGGCTAAAAAAGGAAACATCCACACCTTCTGGCAGAAGGCTGAGATCTTTCACAAATCGGCCATTCACAAACACAATGCGTGGCACAGACTGCACCGTATCATGCTTGCCAAGCAGGTTATCCAACAGGCTTTTTGCCTGCGCTGCATCATATTGCGCTGGTGGAGCCTGAAACTCCTGCGCAGCTAATGGGCGCAGGCTGGTATATTTCCATGCCTCTATATGCCTGTCTGGCAAGCCGGTTCTGAGCAGTGCGCCAATGGCTGCTTGCCGCTCTACCCCTTCAACATCGTTCAGGCGTTGCGCGAACGAAGATAGAGGGCCGCTCATATCTTTGCTGATCGCGTTCACGCCGCCTCCGTCAGAAACTTGGTGTAGCCTTCCTGATCAATTCTCTTGGCCAGTTCTGGCCCACCAGAAAGAATAATCCGGCCTTTGGCCATAACGTGAATGCGGTCTGGCACCAGATAGTCCAGCAGCTTTTGATGATGCGTAATAACCAGTGCAGAGAAATCTGGTGAGCGCAAACGGTTCACCCCTTCCGCCACAATACGCAGGGCATCCACATCCAGCCCACTATCGGTTTCATCCAGAATGGCGAAAGAAGGCTGAAGAAGTGTCATCTGCAACACTTCATTGCGCTTTTTTTCACCACCAGAGAACCCAACGTTGACGTTACGCTTGAGCATATCCGGCGCCATGGAGAGAGACTTGGCAGCCTCACGCGCCATTTTTAGAAATGCAACGGCATCCAGTTCTTCCAACCCACGGGCACGGCGCACAGCATTTACCGCCGTGCGCAGGAAATTGGCGTTATTCACACCCGGCAATTCAATAGGAGACTGGAACGCCAGAAACAGGCCCGCAGCAGCACGTTCTTCCGGCTCCATAGCCAGCAGATCCTGCCCCTTGAAGGTAACAGATCCAGCCGTAACCTCGTAATCCTCACGCCCGGCCAGAACATAGGAAAGGGTAGATTTACCACACCCGTTCGGCCCCATAATGGCATGCACTTCACCCGGCGGAATGGTGAGATCCACACCACGGAGAATCTGCTTTTCCTGCCCATCGGCATCAATCCGGGCGCACAGACCGGAAATTTCCAAAAACTGGCTCATGTTCTGTACTCCCTTAGCCTACGCTGCCTTCAAGGCTGATCTGCAACAGTTTCTGTGCTTCCACAGCAAATTCCATGGGCAGTTCCTTAAGAACATCCCGGCAGAAACCATTTACAATCAACCCAACCGCATCTTCTTCAGACAGGCCGCGCTGGCGACAATAAAAAAGCTGATCTTCTGAAATCTTGGATGTTGTGGCTTCGTGCTCAATACGCGCTGCCATGTTCCGGCTTTCGATATACGGCACAGTATGCGCGCCGCATTCATCACCAATCAGCAGGCTATCACACTGGGTGAAGTTACGTGCGCCAGAAGCCTTGGGCTGCACACGCACCAGACCGCGATATGTGCTGTCTGAGCGCCCTGCGCTGATAGTTTTTGCAATGATGGTGGAGCGGGTATTGCGCCCGATATGAATCATCTTCGTGCCTGTATCTGCCTGCTGGCAGTTGTTGGTAACAGCCACGGAATAGAATTCACCCACAGATCCATCACCTTGCAAAATGCAGGATGGATACTTCCATGTAATGGCAGAACCTGTTTCCACCTGTGTCCATGAAATTTTGGAGCGAGCCCCACGGCACGCGCCACGCTTGGTCACAAAGTTGTAGATACCGCCGCGCCCTTCGGAATCACCGGGGTACCAGTTCTGCACCGTGGAATATTTGATGGAAGAATCTTCCATCGCCACCAGCTCCACCACTGCCGCATGTAGCTGATTTTCATCCCGCATAGGGGCTGTGCAACCTTCCAGATAGGAAACGGAAGCACCATCCTCCACCACAATCAGTGTGCGCTCAAACTGCCCTGTATTGCGCGCATTGATACGGAAGTAGGTGGAAAGCTCCATCGGGCAACGCACCCCTTTGGGCACGTACACAAAAGAGCCATCGGTAAATACTGCGGAGTTAAGGGCGGCATAGAAATTATCTGCCACCGG
Source organism: Acetobacter sp. DmW_136 (assembly GCF_008690365.1). Classification (NCBI taxonomy): domain Bacteria; kingdom Pseudomonadati; phylum Pseudomonadota; class Alphaproteobacteria; order Acetobacterales; family Acetobacteraceae; genus Acetobacter; species Acetobacter sp. DmW_136. The sequence continues at coordinate 44,464 of NZ_VHON01000032.1, read as the reverse complement.
CACTACGCTACCCAGATATTTACGCACCAGTTCTGGATGTTCCTGCACGGCCTCAGAAATAGGGCAGAAGATCACCCCTGCTTCTTCCAAGGTTTTACGGAAAGTGGTGACAACGGAAACACTGTCAAACACCGCATCTACAGCAACAGGTGGACGCGCCGTTTCACCTTCGGGCAATTCCACACCTGCCAGCATAGCCTGCTCATGTAGGGGAATACCCAGTTTTTCGTAGGTTCTCAGAAGTTCCGGATCAACCTCATCCAGAGATTTCGGGCCTTCTTTCTTGCGCGGAGCGGCATAGTAATGTGCGTCCTGATAATCAATCGGCGGGTAAGAAACCTTGGCCCACGTAGGCTCCTTCATGGACTGCCATTTGCGGAATGCCGTCAGGCGCCATTCCAGAAGCCATTCTGGTTCGTTCTTACGCGCAGAAATCAGGCGGACGATGTCCTCATTCAACCCTTTTGGGGCGAGATCCATCTGAATATCTGTTTCAAAGCCCCACTTGTAAGTGGACTGGCCGAGCTTTTCGACCGCTTCGCGGGTTTCAGTAACTGCCGGCATGGTTCAGATCCCCTCACGTGGCATAGCAGCGCCGGGCTGCGTATTGGATCGTGGCATGTTTGAAAAACACGATGCCTTGCTGCGCATGCTTTCCAAGGAAATGCCCTCCAACGTGGTTCGTATGGCCTGATTAATGGTATCCCAGCTGCCACACAGACCGCACGACACGCCGGTATCACACTCTCCGCCATCTACACAGGCTGTAAGCGCAATCTTGCCATCTACGGCTGTAATAACACTGGCAACAGAAATATCTGCCAAATGTCTGGCAAGACGGTATCCGCCCTTTGCCCCACGCTGGGAAAGCACAAACCCATGCGCAGACAGCACCTTAAGCACCTTGGCCACTGTTGGCTCTGGCACCCCTGTAATGGCTGCAAGTGTTGGAGACGTTACAACGCCTTCCTGCTCACCCAGTTTTACCAAGATGACGATTGCATAATCCGCCAGGCGGGAAAGTTTCAGCATTATCTGCCCTTGACCCAATTAAAGACCTGAGCGGTCCTGTTTCGGATACATGGCGACACACTGCCCTTGCGTCAACCCAAAACAAGCGGACAAAAGCATCCAGCGCAAACGTGATCGGCTGCCTTATTGCGCGTTCAACCCAAATAGAAGCCGCAATACAGCAAAAAGCAGCGCCCCCACACCAAAGCCAACCAGGGTGCCGTTAAACCGGATAAACTGCAGATCCTTACCAACCCGAAGTTCCAGTTTTTCAGCTATTTCCACAGCATTCCAGCCAGAAACCACACGGGCAATAAACTCTGCCATACGTTCACGCATGAAAGGGAGCATCTTTAAAACAGTGCGGTTTACGCTATCCATAATCCGTTGCCGCATGTTCTGATCATAGCGCATCTGGGCAGCCATGCGTTCAAGCGCATCCTGCACCACGGATGCTATGCGGCCTTCTGGATCTTCCACATCTGCTTCCACCATACGCCGAAAGCGCAGCCAGATGTCTCCCCACCACCCCACAACACTTTCATGGGAAAGCACGCTCATAATGGTTTGGGAAAACTCTTTTCCCTTTTCAGGGTCTGTTTCTATGCGGTCAATCTGGCCACGCACCCAGTTGGTAAAGCCTTCACGCAGGCTAGAATTCTGTGGGTCGATTCGCTCAAGTTCCTTGGCCGCTGCCAACAAAACCTTGGTGGCAATAGATCCACCAATGGCCCAACCAAGCAAACGGCCGCCCTGTTCACGCACGCGCTCTTCAATCATCTGGCGCAGCGCGCCTTCTTTGGATTGTAACGCATCCTTGATCTGCTCAAGCAGAAAGGAGAGTACTTCCTGATGCTTGTCATCATCCACAAGGCTGCGCAGGGCACGCGCAATAATAGGTGCTAGATTACTGCCACCCAATAGCTTGGGCATAACACGGGCAACTGCATTGCTGGCGCGCCCATCTTCCAGCCTGTCCAGCATTTGGGGCAAAGAGCGTGTTATGGATTTTACCAAAGCATCCCGCGTGCCGGGATCATCCAGCATATCCGCCAAAAAAGCAGGAAGATCGACCTGCCCCAATACGCGCTCAACTTCCTTTTGGGTAAACACCTGCCCCGCAACAAACCGCCCCAGTGCGCGGCCAAGCCTATCCTTTTGTGCAGGTAAAATAGCGGTGTGCGGAATGGGCAAACCCATAGGCCGACGAAATAGCGCCACCACGGCAAACCAGTCTGCCAAGCCGCCTACAACGCCTGCCCGCGCCCCAGCCCGCAACATTTCCAGCCAGAATCCATCTCTTACCCATCCGGCGGCTGGTGCTGCATACCCCAACACCGTTACCCCAGCCATAAGGCCAACCAGCCCTGTAGCTGCATTTTTGTATCGCCGCAGTGTCTGGCGGGCAGCGAAATCCGCGTCCTGATGAGGTTGAGATGTCATATCCCACTCAATAGCACTGTGCGCAAACACCCCCAAGAGTGCGTGAGCTGGTTGCATACAAAACATAGACGTGAAAAGTTGTTCATCATTCTTTTCAAGCTATTTCGTTGTTATTTCGATTCATTCCGGCTTTATAACTGTTTTACTGCAGGAACCTTCAGGACGCCCTTATGACTATGGATAACACATCTTCTCTTTCCCGTTTGGACAGTATCCTTGCGTCCGCCACTGCTCGGCCAGATGTCGGCATAGCAGCTGAAGGCACAAATCCTGTTATGGGTATCGCGCTCCGACTGGGAGAAGCTTTTGCCAACAAGGAAATCTCACAGGCAGATATTGTAAGCCTGGTGCAAAAGCTCCGTGATGAAGCCTTTCTGGCGCGTGCCCGTAAACTGCACCGCTATGTAGGCGGTGCAACACTTGAAGCCACACAAGAAAAGCTTCGTAATGTTGCGCGTTCGGTAGCAGACACATGCCCTACTGGTTCTTTTACAGAGTATCAGGATCGCATTTCCGCCATTCAATTTGCAGCGGTTTTTACAGCACACCCTACTTTTGCCCTCAGCAACCCAGTGTACGCGGCTTTGGCAGAAAGTGCATCCCAAGCCATCCCCCCGCAGGAAGCACCGTTTTTTGAAACGCACAGACGTTCTACGCCTCCTACGCTGGAAGAAGAATTTACACTAGCTGCACAAGCCATCACCCGTGCGCGTGACGCCATGGATTTGTTAGCGACTGCTCTGCTGGAAGAAGCTGCCACCCGTTGGCCACAGGAATGGACAAGACTGAAGCCCTGCCCGGTTATTGCAACCAGTTGGGTTGGCTACGATACCGATGGCCGCACAGATATTGGATGGTGGGATACTCTACGCCTACGCCTACGTATGAAACTGTTCCAGTTGATGCGGTTGGAAAGCCAGATCATGCACGAAGGCTTACTGGCCCCGGAACTCACAGAAAAACTGCAACGGGCCATTGCCTGCGTAAAAGAACAAATTAGCGCTGTTCCTGCTGGCCCTGCCGATGCGCAAGCTGTGGCAAATTTTGCAAAACTTCTGGTTTCTCAGCGCAATACAGCACTAACACACGCCGCAGAACTAGATAGCTTGCTCGAGGCTGCCATTAATACAGCGCCGCCTTCTGCACGCATTCCACTTGCTGTTGCCCGCGCTGGGTTTGTGGCGCATGGGCTGGGATTGGCCCATACACATGTGCGGCTCAATGCCTCCCAGATTCATAACTTTGTGCGTCAGAAGCTAAACCTGCTGGATGACCCCAACAACCCGGCCCATCGCCGAGCATTGCTGAACCAGATTAACGAGGCGCTAGAAGCTGTTACGCCTGTCCCGGTGGATTTTGGCGCACTGCTGAGCGATCCTTCCAGTGCTGGCCGGTTGATGATGACCATTGCGCAAATGGTCAAATTTATCGATTCCGATACGCCTGTTCGCTTTCTGATTGCAGAAACAGAAACCGGTTACACGTTGCTCTCCGCCCTATGGGTGGCTTCCTGCTTTGGCGTGGCAGATAAAATTGAAATCTCGCCACTGTTTGAAACTGAAGATGCCCTTATGAACGGTGAGCACATTGTGGAAGAAGCCCTGCGTTCTCCCACATGGCGTGCATATATCCGTCGTATCGGCCGCATGTGCTTCCAGTTTGGATATTCCGATTCTGGGCGGTATGTCGGCCAGTTGGCAGCAACGTATCAGATAGAGCGCCTGCGCCTGCGCATTCATGATCTGCTGGTTCGATGGAATATGCAGGATATTACCGTGGTGTTTTTTGATACCCACGGTGAAAGCATAGGCCGCGGCGCGCACCCTTTCCGTATGGCAGATCGGCTGGATTACCTTTCCCCACCCCATGTGCGGGCGCGGTTTAAAGCCACAGGCATTGCCTGCCGTGAGGAAACAGCTTTTCAGGGGGGAGATGGCTATCTCCTTTTTGGTACGCCGGAACTGGCAGGCGCCACAATGGCCACCATTGCGGAAAACCTGTTTCTACCCTTACGGCAGGAAGAAGACCCTATTTATGATCAGCCCGATTTTTCGGCTGATTTCTTCTCCAGCATTAGCGAGGGCATGAAAAAACTGGTGGAAGACCCCGGTTATGCCGCGTTGCTGGGGGCTTTTGGGCCTTCCCTTATTGATAGAACCGGCTCTCGGCCACCTGCACGCCAAAGTGCAGAAAGCGCAACCCATAAGCGTATTACTCACCCCAGCCAGCTACGCGCCATTCCCAACAACGCGATCCTTCAGCAACTCGGATGGTGCGCCAACACCTTGCAAGGCTTGGGAGCAGCTGTACGCCGCCACCCGGAAACCTTTGAAACATTCCGTACATCCAGCCCGCGTTTTCATCGTGCTCTGGATTTTGCCCAACATGGTCTTGCGTGCTCGGATGACAAGGTTCTGAAAAGCGTTGTCTGTTTGCTGGACCCTGGCTTCTGGCTCGATCGCGCTACCGAGGAAAAAACATCGGCCCGTCGGAAGGCTTTTCTTTCCCTGATGCAGGATCTGGAAAAGCTAGACCTATCAGCCGAACTTCTCACTATGTTCCGCCGCATTCAGGCCGACCATCTTGCGTTAAGAGAAGCTTGGGAGCACGCACCACGCACAGAGCCTCAAATCCGGCTTCTGCATGCCATCCGCATTATGCTTATTGAGCAAATATGGCTTTTGGCATGCCGTGTGCCCTTCTTTATGCCCCGTGGGGGCTTTAACCATGATGTCATGATGCAGCATATACTGTGTCTGGATATTTCGGTTGTGCTGGAAGAGCTTGAGCATATCTTCCCCACCAGCACTGGCCCAACCAACCTTGATTTTCATGAACCACGCGGCCCGCGCGAAGAAGGTATTTACGAGCGCGAGCACAGAGACATCTTTGTGCCAATGCAACAGATGTTTGAGCTTATTCGTGAAATCAGCGTCGCCATCATGCACAATATCGGCGCTTTTGGCTGAGGTCTTTTTATAAAATAAGGGGCTGCCTTAATGGTGGCCCCGCACTTTATCTGCCCCCTAGAAAGCTCTCCACAGCCAACGTAAAGAGCTGCGGATTCTGCAAAAATGCAAAATGGCTGGTATTAGGCAGCACCAAGAGCCCTGCCCCTTCTACCGTAGCCGCCATATGCTCGGCCTGAACACGCCCCACAATACCATCATGATCTGCGGCAGCCACCCATAACGGTGCTGTTATCCGCATAAGATCTGCATCCGTCCAATTGGGTTGCCTGCTGCGCATAGTCTGCACTGTAGATTCCATATCTCCAAACCTATGTGGTGTGGAAGAAAGCTGCCTGTATTCCTGCCGGGTTCTTTCCATAAAAGATTTGTAAGCAGGAATATCTCCTGCGCGTGCGAGCAGACCATCTGGCGTGCTCCACGGTGCAAAAGCAAATATCCGACTGACACTGCTGGGGTGGCGCATACCAACGTCTAGCGCCTGCACTGCGCCATCCCCCCATCCCACCAAGGCCACGCGCCGCAGGTGTAAAAACGCCATAACTGTGAGCACATCATCGGCCAGCAAATCATACCCCAAGGGCAAAGCCCCCATTGTGCTGCGCCCATGCCCACGCATATCCATCACAATCACACGGCATCTGGCACGCAAAAGCGCACGGGCAAGGTCTCCCATATAATTGGAATTGGCCAAACCATCGTGCAATAGCATGACGGGCACACCCTCCCCCGCCGATGCATAATATAATTGGGCCTTCCCTTGTGCTGGCACCATGCCCGTATCAACAGGTAAGCCACCACTTTCAGCTTCCAGCGCCAAGGGTGTGGGCGGTAAAGCACGCCAATCATACACCCCATTGATAGGCGGCATTTTATCTACGGAAGACGATGCAAAAGCCAACGAAGGAGCCTGAGCAAAGGCTTTATGGGCAAAAAACCCCGATGCCATGCCCCCCAGCGTAAACTGCATAAGCGCACGCCGGTTTACCCGTGTTTTCTGCGCGGTCTCATCCATTGCACATTCAAACAGCTTCGGCATCTTGCTCGTCTTTCCGTTTCTTTTCTGCGCCATCACACATACCCAGCGCATGACATATTCATGCCATACCATGCCGCTTTGTATTTAGCGCACGCAACGTAATCTGGTTTTGCACAATAAAAAAGCCGCCCCCTTTACAGGGAGCGGCCTTTATATTCCGAAACCGAAAAACGGCTGAAATTACTTGGACTGAGCCATAATTTCTTCAGCAACGTTGCGCGGCACCGGATCGTAATGATGGAACTGCATGGTGAAGGAAGCGCGGCCCTTCGTCATGGAGCGCAGGTGAGAAATGTAGCCGAACATTTCTTTCAGCGGCACATAAGCACGCACCATAACGGTGGAGCCTGAGGTTTCCTGGCTCTGGATCATGCCACGACGACGGTTCAGGTCACCCACCACGTCACCAACGTGATCGTTCGGGGTAGTGATTTCCACGTCCATAATCGGTTCCAGAATAACCGGACCAGCTTTTTTCATGCCATCACGGAAGCAAGCCTTAGCCGCGATTTCGAACGCCAGAGCGGACGAGTCAACGTCATGGTACTTACCGTCAAGCAGCGTGAACTTGAAGTCCACTGTCGGGAAGCCTGCCAGCACACCAGTAGAAGACTGAACGCGAATACCCTTTTCAACGGCCGGGATGTATTCTCTGGGAACAGAACCACCAACAACCTTGTTTTCGAACAGGATACCTTCGTTACGTTCAACCGGCTGGAACTCGATCTTCACTTCAGCGAACTGACCGGAACCACCAGACTGCTTTTTATGGGTATAGGTTTCCGTATGCGGCTGCGTGATGGTTTCACGGTATGCCACCTGCGGTGCACCCACATTTGCATCCACACCATATTCACGACGCAGACGGTCGATAATGATGTCCAGATGCAGTTCGCCCATGCCGGACAGAATGGTCTGGCCTGTTTCCTGATCGGTCTTGAGCTGCAGGGAAGGATCTTCACCAGCCAGCTTCTGCAGTGCCAGTGTCATCTTTTCCACTGCGTCCTTGGTTTTCGGTTCGACGGAGATGTCGATAACCGGAACCGGGAAGGACATACGTTCCAGAACAACCGGATCTGCCGGATCTGCCAGCGTATCACCTGTCTGGGAATCTTTCAGGCCCACAAATGCAGCAATGTCACCAGCGTGCACTTCTGTCAGTTCTTCACGCTTATCAGCATGCATCTGATAGATACGGCCAATACGTTCCTTGTGGCCCTTGGTGGTGTTCAGAACCGTATCACCGGTTTTGAGCACGCCGCGATAAACGCGCACAAAGGTCAGCGTACCGTACTTATCGTTGATGATCTTAAAGGCCAGACCAGCAAACTTACCATTGGGGTCAACCGGAATGATGGGCTGGTTTTTTTCGTCGTCTTCTTCACCTTCCGGCGGAGCGCAACGAATACCTTCAACATCGTCTGGAGCTGGCAGGTAGTCGATAATGGCATCAAGCAGAGGCTGCACGCCTTTGTTCTTAAACGCCGTGCCGCACAGAACCGGACGGAATTCGCCAGAAATAGCGCCCTTTTTGATGCAGCGCTTCAGGGTTTCAACAGAAACGTCACCCTTTTCGAAGTATTCTTCCATGGCTGCATCATCCACAGCCAGAGCCGTATCCAGCAGGTTCTGGCGTGCTTCTGCAGCCTTTTCCTTCAGGTCAGCCGGAATTTCTTCATCGTGGAACTTCGCGCCAAGTTCACCGCCTTCCCAGACGATGGCCTTCATTTCCACCAGATCAACAACGCCAACAAACTTGTCTTCTGCGCCAATTGGCAGCTGAAGCGGGATAGCAACGATATCCAGCTTTTCTTTCAGCGTATCAAATGCGCGGTAGAAGTCTGCACCGGTACGATCCAGCTTGTTGATGAAGATGATCCGAGGCACCTTGTAACGGTCTGCCAGACGCCAGTTGGTTTCGGACTGCGGCTGCACACCAGCCACACCTTCAATAATGAACACGGCCCCATCGAGCACACGCAAGGAGCGGTTCACTTCAATGTTGAAGTCGATATGTCCGGGCGTATCAATAATGTTGATACGGTGGCCGTCCCACTCACAGGTCACGGCGGCGGACGTAATGGTAATACCACGCTCACGTTCCTGAGCCATGTAGTCTGTTGTGGTGTTACCTTCGTGCACTTCACCAATTTTATGGGAAACACCGGTGTAGTACAGCATACGTTCGGTCGTGGTCGTCTTACCTGCGTCAATATGCGCGGTAATACCGATATTACGAATCTTGGACAGATCGGATGTGGCGGACACGAAAACCTCCAGAAAACAGGTCAGGCGCGAATGGGAATCCCTTCGCGCCTGTGGCCGCCGCGCGCCGTATTGGCACCTGTGATGTTAAAATCTTCAGGAAACCCGGCTGCCGGAAACCGGCCGATAGACGACGATGTCTGGCACCTTGCCAGACATCTACACCGCAGAAACCGGCCCACTCCACCAAAAGAGCAGATCCGGCTCCACTGAATTAGGTAAACCCCTGAATCAGGCGCCTGCGGCTGCCTGTTTTTTGGCCTGAGCGCGCAGAACGCGGCGCTTGATGACCTGTGCTTCTTCAGGAAGCTTGCGGTTAGGCGTGCTCAGCAGGAATGCATCCAGACCGCCATTGTGTTCAATGGTGCGCAGGCCACGAGCACTTACGCGCATACGCACGGCAGAACCCAGAGTTTCGGAAACCAAGGACGCATCCTGCAGGTTCGGCAGGAAGCGACGGCGGGATTTGTTGTTAGCATGGCTGACGTTGTTTCCGGTCAGCACACCTTTGCCGGTAATCTGGCAACGACGGGACATTGTCTCATCCTTGTCTTATACAAAATAGGAACAGAGGGCCGAGACAAGCGCCCGGCGACCACATTCAGGATTGGCGCGGCTTATGGCTTAGCCACGGCTTTCAGTCAAGGGTTGTGCTCAGGCTTTCTCGTTTTCCTGCCCGGTCTGTGCCCGAACAGACGCATGCACTTCACCCGATCTAACGCTCTGAGCAGCTGAATCGAGAATGCGCAAAACGGTGTCCTTATCCATAATCTGGGCAAGAATACCTACAGAATTACCCAAAAGAGCGGATGCCACTGCCAGCGGCGGATATTTTTCACTCCGCAGATGTTCAATAGCGTGCTGAATAACCATATCGCACCGCGCCAGATCTTCGGGCACATCCATGTTCGGGCCTGCTGCGGGAGTCTGCCCTGCTGTTTCGGTCATCTCTTTTGATCCTTCATTTTTCTGCGGCCCACATTCTCTGCGGGCGCGCGATTCGTCAGACACAGCCAAGCCTTACCAGCAGGCCTCCGCCTTTTATCACGTCTCCTGCCCGCTTTCTCCCCCCTGAGCAGCCCACATGGATGCATACACCTCATTCTGGGCCAGCAGGGCTGCATGCGTGCCACGCTCAACAATATGCCCCTTGGCCATCACCAAAATTTCGTCTGCATCCACAATGGTGGACAAACGGTGGGCAATAACAAGAGTTGTGCGGCGTGCGGAAACCGTTTTAAGCGCTGCCTGTATTTCTTTTTCAGTATGTGTGTCTAACGCACTCGTGGCCTCGTCAAGCACAAGAACGCGTGGGTCTTTCAAAATCGTGCGGGCAATGGCCACTCGCTGCTTTTCTCCGCCGGACAGTTTAAGCCCGCGTTCACCCACCTGTGTTTCATACCCTTCGGGCAAGGACATGATAAAATCATGTATCTGCGCCAACTGGGCCGCATGCTGCACCTCTGCCGGTGTAGCCCCTAAGCGACCATAGGCAATGTTGTAACCAATGCTCTCGTTAAACAGCACGGTATCCTGCGGCACCACACCAATGGCGGCGCGCAAGTCTGCCTGCCGGTAATCGCGCACATCGTGCCCATCTACCAACACAGAACCCGACCACACATCGTAAAACCGAAACAACAACCGGCTGATGGTAGATTTCCCCGCCCCTGTCGTGCCTACAATGGCAACCTTACGGCCCGGCGCCACCTCAAAGCTGATACCGTGCAGAATTTCACGCTCTGGCCGGTATCCAAAATGTACATCCCTAAACGCCACCCGTGCAGGCGCAGAAACCTGCAAGCGTGTGGCTATAGGGAGAGGATGCGCAGGATCTGCAACTTCCACTTCCTCTTCCGTCAGCCCTAGCATGTGCTCCAGATCAACCAGTGCAGTGCGAATGGCGGAATAGACAGAACCCAGAAAATTCAGTGGCCCATAAAGTTGGAGCAGATACGTGTTGACCATAACAAACTCGCCAACCGTAATGCGCCCAGCCTCAATATCGTGCCCACCCAACAGCATAATAGCCGTAAGAGACAAAGCGATAATGGCTGCCTGCCCGAAATTGAGAAAGCCTAAGGAATACTGCGTTTTGCGCGCGGCCTGTTCGTAGCGCGCCTGTGCACTATCATACCTTTGGGCTTCGTGCGTTTCGTTGCCAAAATATTTTACGGTTTCGTAATTCAGCAGGCTATCTAGCGCTTTGCCTGTGGCCTCGCTGTTGGTTTCATTCATCTCACGCCGGATTCCCAACCGCCAAGATGTAAACCGCACGGTAAACAGAATGTAGGCCGCAATCATCAGCGCCATCAGCGCCACATACTGCCAATTAAAAACACGCCAGATAACCACCATCACCAACGCCGCCTGCAGGATGGTGGGGGAAATAGACATGATCATCCGCAGCAGCGTTTCCACGGCCTCTGTGCCGCGCTCAATAGCACGCGTGACCCCTCCGGTGCGCCGATCCAGATGAAAGCGCAAGGAGAGCGCATGCATATGCTCAAAACTACGGTAAGCCGCCTGCCTTGCCACTCTAAACCGGACTGGCGCAAATAAAGCATCTCGCAAATTGGTAAGGGCCGCGGAAACCAGCCGCACCAATCCGTAACAGAGAATTAAAGCCGCAGGCGCCATGGCCAGCGAGTGAGGATGCGTAAACCTATCCACCACCTGGCTGTAAACTAACGGAACACCCAACGTGGCCAGTTCGCCCCCAAGCATAACCACAAGAACCAGTACAACCCGCCAACGCAGGGCACGATTTTCCTGTGGCCACAAATATGGCAGTAAACGCGAAAGTGTGATGGAAACCGGCTTTTTAAGCGGCCCGGCAGCCGCGCGACGTGGTGGCATAACTCGCATGTGCCATGCTGGGCGCATTTTGCAACCCCGCCACACCTTGCCACCGCCTTTGCCACACCCGATAACAACCTTAAACACGCTCGGCACAGTTCAACAGGATTTTGTTTCCATGTCCCCCGACATCACGCCCTTTCTTCGGCATCTCAGGCAGTGCAACACTGCTATCATTCCTGGCAAACGTGCCCCTTTTTCTCTGGCTGGCACATCTGCCGGGTGGATTACGCCAGAACTGTTCGACAGGCTGGAAAAAGCAGGCTTGGGCAACCGCACAACAGGTTTTAACCTGCCAGACCCGAGCAAGCTGGAAGCTTTTGGTGAAGCTTTGGCGCAAGAAGGTTTTTACCGCTCCCACCACGAACTGTTTGATGTGCGAACAGATGTAGGTGAACCTGCCATTGCCCGCATTGATCGTGGAGCCTTGCCTCTTTTTGGGCTGGTGGCCACGGGCGTGCACATGAACGGGCTGGTGCGCAAAGCAGACGGTCTTTATCTGTGGACAGGACGCCGGGCTGCAAACAAGCGGCTAGACCCTTCCAAGCTAGACCACTTGGTAGCAGGCGGCGTACCTACAGGCCACACCCCGCGTGAAGCCCTGATTAAGGAAGCAGCAGAAGAAGCCAGCATTCCCCACAATCTTGTAGCTCAGGCACAGGAAACGGGGCATCTGGTTTACGCCATGGAGCGGCCAGAAGGACTAAGGCGAGATATTCTTGTTTGTTATGATCTCTACCTGCCTGAAAGCTTTGAGCCAGAAGCCGCTGATGGCGAAGTGGAATCTTTCGCGCTGTTGCCGCTAGCTAAAGTGTTTCAGATTGTGCGAGATACGGATGAGTTTAAGTTCAACGTCAATCTGGTACTGATTGATCTGTTCCTGCGCCATGGCCTGATAGATGCCAACACATTAGCAGGCCAACAGCTACGCACGGGGCTTAACCACGGTCTTTCCGCTGCCAGCCCCGGACACCACCCTGTTTCAGCCTGATTTTTCAGGCTGAATAGCGGGCATCTGCGCAAGCGCTGGCCTCGGCTTCAGCTTCCTTCAGCCCGGCCAGCAAGCGCTCACGGATTTCCTCCAGCCGTTTTTTATCCGTAATTTTCAGGCCAAACAGGTCTTTTACGTAAAAAACGTCCACTGCTCGCACACCATACGTGGTGATATGGGCAGAGGCAATTTGCAGGTTCTCACGGCTCATGGCGGCCGTAACGTCATGCAGCAGGCCAGGACGATCGCGCCCGTTGATTTCAATAACGGTGTAAGTATTGGAAATGCCGTTATCTATCACCACACGTGGCGGAACATGAATGGCCCGCATACGCATGGGCATATGGCCAAATCCGGCCCGCGCAATTTCTTCACTAATATCAATATGGCCGCTTAAGCCCTGCTCGATCAAAGATGCCAAACGGGCAAGCTTGTGTGTTTCTTCATAGGCCTGTCCAGAAGTATCCTGAATCCAGAACGTATCCAGCGCCATGCCGTGTGTCATGGTATGAATACGCGCATCCACAATGGAAGCCCCCGCCAAAGCCAAAGCCCCTGCTATTTTGGAAAACAGGCCCGGCACGTCCACTGTGTAAATGGTTACTTCCGTTACCCCACGCGCAGGCAGAGGCAGCACTTCTACCGTAAGTGGTGCATCCTTGGCATCTGCCGCCCGGATAAGCCGTGCATGGCGGCGATGTGTCTCATAGTCGAAGGAAAGCCAGTAACCAGCGTAACCCAGCCCTAAAAAGCGCTCGATATCCTTTTGGGGCACACCTTCTTCAGTGAGAATATCGGCTGTAATTTCCTTGGCATGGCGCACGCGCACATCTCGTTCCGTGGTGGCCAGACCACCGGCCAGAACTTCTGCTACACGCACATATAGCTCACGCAGCAGCGTGGCCTTCCATGCGTTCCACACGCGGGAACTCACGGCGCGCATATCCACAATAGTCAGCAGCAACAGCAGCCGCAGACGTTCTGGAGACTGCACAATGTCTGCCACATCCAAAATGGTTTTGGGGTCATCAATATCGCGCTGGAACGCTGTATGGCTCAGCAGCAGATGATGCAGCACCAACCACGAAACAGTTTCTGTTTCTTCGCCGGACATACCTAAGCGCGGGCAAAGTTCAGCCGCAATTTCTGCCCCGATTTCAGAGTGGTCTCCACCCCGGCCCTTGGCAACATCGTGCAATAGAACGGACATATACAACGCCCGTTTGGAATGCAGCCCTTTTACCAGTTCATAGGCAATGGGGATTTCATCCGCCATGCGGCCAGAAGCCACTTCATCCAGAATACGCACGGCTTCTATGGTGTGCTCATCCACCGTAAACACGTGGTACGTATCAAACTGCATCTGCCCGACAATGCGCGCCCAATCTGGAATCAGACGGCCAAAAATGCCGGTTTCGTTCAGAATATGCAGCCAGTGCGCATGCCCTGCTGGCGGATATTCCCCATAAGCGGCAGAATAGGACAAACCACTTTCTTCCACTACGGAAGGCACAGAAGCCGTTGCCGGACGACGGCGTGGTTTTTGCTCCACCGTGGATTCATCACCACACAGCAGATCAAGGAAAATACGCGCGGCTTCCGGGTTATCCCGCAGGCTGGTAGCCCGCCGCTCCCACCGGATGAGCTGATGCCGCGCCAACGGGTGCAGCGGACGGCGGCGCACACGCGCCCAATCCAGAATCTGCATCATTTTAATGGGTTCTTGATCGAAACTTACGCCACGATCAGGCAGAATCTGGCCATCCAGTAAGGTAAACCCGGCTTGCCGCATAGCTTCATCTGGCTTGGCGGCATTGGCCACCGGCCCTTGGGCCTGCCGAAGCACAGCGGGTTCTAAAACATGGGTTAACCGCATAACTTCCCGGGCTGTCAGGAAGTAGTGGCGCATAAAGCGTTCTACCCCATTTTGGCGCCCGTGCCGGGTATACCCCATGCGTGCGCCAATAACGGGCTGCATGTCAAAGGTCAGCCGTTCTTCTGCACGCCCTGCCACGTAGTGCAGATGCAAACGCACTGTCCACAAAAAGTCCCAAGACCGGCGGGCACGTGCGGCTTCCTGCTCTGTGAGCAGCCCCATCCAGATAAATTCCGGAGCCAGAAGATCTTTGACATGGCGCGTGCCAAAAGTGTTGCGACACATCCAGTACAGGGTTTGCAGATCACGCAGCCCCCCGCGCCCTTCCTTTATGTTGGGCTCTACCAGATACGGGCTATCACCAAACCGCCGGTGGCGTTCCAAACGTTCACGCCGTTTGTCATGAATAAAGCCAGCGGCACCTGCATCCACACAAGCTAGAATATAGCGGGCCTCAAACGTGGCAAAAAGGGCTGAATCCCCAGCCAACAAACGCGCATCAAGCAGCGCGGTGCGCACTGTGGTATCTTTTTTAGCTTCTTCAATACATTCATTGATTGTGCGGGTGGCATGCCCTACCTTCACACCCAGATCCCACAAGAAATATAGAACGTATTCAATAAGCGGATGTGCCCGTTCTGCACTTTCTTCCGCCACCAGAAACAGCAGATCAATATCGCTGAACGGGGCCAAAAGCCCGCGCCCATAACCACCCGTGGCGGCAATGGCAAAGCTGGGCAGCATGCCACTTTCTACAGTGCCCGCCCCAATGGTGGCGCGTACGGCCAGATCAACAATGGCACGCACCATAACATCGGTAAAAACAGCTATTTTTTTGGCTGCCCCAGCGCCTTTAAGTTCATGCCGTTCAAAACGGTTGCGTATATCCGCCTGATACCGCCCAAGATGACGGCGGAAAATGGCAACAGCATCATCCCGTTCAGGAATAACCGCATCTTCCGGTGTTGCATCTCTTAATTCCCGCGTCAGACACGCAGAAAGCATTTCTGGCGTTAGGGTTGCCAGCATGGTCATGTCGGACTGCTGCGCTGCGGCAGGCTCTACGGAAGGGGTGGGCATGAGAGGCGAGTTCTGCTCCTGAATGGGGTCTGGCGTCATAGTGTTTAGTCTGCCACTTGCGCATGTTCTTCCTGCGCTGCTTCCTTGCGCAATTCGTACAGAAGATCCAGCGCTGCGCGGGGTGTCAGACTATCCGGGTCGATTTCTATCAAACGTTTACTTAACGTATTTTGGGGCTCTGGGGGTAATGCCTTCTGCGTGTCAAACAACGGAAGAGGTTCGGGTATTGTATTTTCAGCACGTTCCAACTCTCGCAACAGGCGCCCTGCCCGATCCACCACAGCGTGCGGCACACCAGCCAGCCGTGCAACGTGTACACCCCAGCTTTTTTTGGCTGACCCTGCAAGCACTTCATGCAAAAACACAATTTGCCCCCGCCATTCCCGCACCGCCATAGTATGCAAAGAAAGCCGCGGAAGTGTATCCACCAGGCGCGAAAGTTCATGAAAATGCGTTGCAAAGATTGCACGGCAGCGCACGCTTGAATGCAAAGCCTCCAGCACAGACCATGCTATTGCCAAACCATCCAATGTGGCCGTGCCGCGCCCAATCTCGTCCACCACAACAAGAGAACGCGGGCCGGCTTGGTTAAGAATGGCGGCAGTTTCCGTCATTTCCACCATAAAAGTGGAGCGCCCGCGCGCCAGATCATCCGAAGCCCCTACGCGAGAGAAAAGCTGATCCACCACTCCGATTCGGACCCGGTCTGCCGGAACAGGGAACCCCCCTTGCGCCAGAATAACTGCTAGCGCTGTCTGGCGCAGATAGGTGGATTTACCGGCCATATTTGGCCCTGTTAGCAGCATAACGCGCTGCTGCGGTGCCAGATCACACGTATTGGGTGTAAAACGCGTGCCGGCTGGCAAGGCTGCTTCTACTACCGGGTGGCGGCATCCTTCCAACGCGAATGCGAAATCCTCCGTCACCTCTGGCCTGCACCACGTGCCACTTCCCGCAAGATCTGCACAGGATTGCAAAACATCCAGCACAGCCAATGCCTGAGCCAAAACCGGCATACTGCGTTCTGCTAGAACCTGTTCTACCAACGCGCTGAATAACTCTTTTTCACGCTGAGATGCTTTTTCTGCGGCCTCGGTTATACGGGCATCCAGCGTTGAGAGTTCTTCTGTAGCAAAACGCGCATTGCTGGCTGTGCCTTGGCGTAAGATAAGTTCTGGCTTGTCCTTCAGCTTGGCGCTGGCCGCCACGGGCACTTCCATCACGTAGCCAAGCTGCGCATGATGACGGATTTTAAGGCTGTTTAGCCCATAATGTGCAGCATACTTCGCCTGCAAGCCTGCTATCAGACGGCGTGAATCATCTCGTAACCCTCGGTATTCATCCAGTTTGGCATCATAGCCCTGCGCGATAACGCCGCCATCATCCAACCGTGCTGGAAGGTTTTCTGCCAGCGCGCTCATGAGTTCAGCCTCTAGCGCTTGCCCTCCGCCTAACCTTGTAACCGCCTGATGTAACACCGGAGGTAATGAGGCAGCAGAGGCCGTAAGAATACGTGCGGCCTCCCGCGCTACCATAAGGCCATCGCGCATGGCGGCCAGATCTCGCGGTTGCCCACGCCCAAGGGATAAGCGACCTAATGCCCGAGCAATATCCGGTGCTTTTTTGAGTGTTCCACGCAACGCCTCACGCCGCACAGAATCTTCTTTCAGCCACCACCAACCTTCCTGCCGGGCAGCAATCTGGCCTGCATGTGTAAGTGGGGCCGCCAGCCACTCTGCCAACATACGCGCACCTGCGGCACTGACCGTACGGTTTACGGCGGAAAATAGCGTGTGCTCATCCCCTCCATCCCGCGCACGCAAAATATCCAAACTGGCCCGTGTGGCCGGATCTATACCCAGAATCCCGCTTTCATTTTGTGGAACAGGATGTGCCAAACGTGGCAACTTGCCAGCCTGACTACGCTGAACGTATTCCACCGCCATGGCAGCGGCCACGCTTTCTTCATCCGTAAAAGTGCCAAAGGCTTCTATGCTGGCCACATCAAAGGCATTGGCCAAACGCTGGCGGGCCGTATCTGCGCCAGATGCCACAGTTTCCGGCGCACGGCGGGCCTCATAATCCGCCAGATTGAGAACGGCAGGTGCAAGAACTTCCGCAGGGTCCAAACGGCCTAAAAGCGCGGGAAGCCCCTTGCCTGTCAGGCTTTCAGTTTCAAATAAGCCGGTTGAAACATCAATCCACGCCGCGCCAATAACTGTATCCGCAAAGGATGCCTCAGCTTTTTTGCCTTTCCCCTGCGGCGCTGTGAGCGCCAGCGCAAGCAAAAGGTTGGAACGCCCCGGTTCCAGCAATTCATCTTCTGTTAGCGTGCCAGGGGTAATCACCCTTACAACACCACGCGCCAAAGGCCCCTTGTTTGCTGGCCTGCCTTTACGGGGTGTTTCTGTCTGCTCTGCCACCGCCACCCGGAAACCACGCCGGATCAAACGCGCAAGATAAGCTGGGGCCGCCGCCACAGGCACCCCGCACATGGGAATCGGTTCCCCCGCATGTGTGCCGCGTGCTGTTAGGGCAATATCCAGCGCGGCAGCGGCAGCCGTGGCATCATCAAAAAACAGTTCGTAAAAATCGCCCATACGGAAGAACAGCAGGGCTTCAGGATTTTCGGCCTTGAGGGTGAACCACTGCGCCATTGCCGGCGTAGCGCCTTTGGAGGAAATGCGTGTCATACCGCTATCATAAAGTGCTCTCGCACAGCGGCAACAGCCTTTAGGGCACCATATCCGTGCGTTTTTCAGCCATCTTCTGCAAAACCTGCACAACAGTGGCGATACAGGGCTGCCACGGGGCATCACCCTCGTCGGCCTGAGGCTGGCGAATAACCCTAACGGAAGGATACCACAGGCTTCGCACCTCTCCATCTGGTTGCGTAATGGTGGAACCAGCCGCCCAGCGCCAGTCTCCACCAAAGCGATCCAGCAGCAACACGGGCAGCCCGAGTAAACCACCCAAATGCGCTATCATCGTATCCACGGTTATCACCACATCCAGCCCCGCCATAATACGGAATGTGTCCAGCACATCCCCTTGCGGCAATTGTGCCATTGGAAACGGAGTTTGCTGCGCTTCCGCATTTTTTTGGAGAGACTGAAACACAATATTATTCAGCCGCCCCAATGGTTCGAGCACTTGCGGATTGATCGAACGCCTGCGATCAAACTGATACGTTGGGTTACCCGCCCAACATAGCCCGACATGCAAAGCAGATTTTTTGCCGGGTGCAGACTTTTGAACACCCACAATATCGGGCTGCCACGCAAACGGCGCTTCCATCCCCAGCACATCAGGTAGGCTCATAAGCCCGCAAGCTGCTTTAGCTTTTAAAGTGCGCTGGCTTGTACACACCGTTACATTTGGCAGGCACGCCACATCCATCTGTTGCACAAAACTGCGTATGCTTTGCGGCACATACAGCAGCACCGGAACGCGCCGCGCCGCCGGTGCAACATAACGCAGAAATTGCAATACATCGCCCAACCCTTGCTCTGCATAGAGCAACACCGGGCTTTCCTGTGGCGTACCGTCCCATTGCGGCAAGCCAGCCGCACACGCCGGAGGGGCAACAATCTGGCGACGTGCCGCAAACAATTTCCAGCCCTGAGCAAAACGACCTTCCGCTAAATACAGCACGCCGAGGTTCATCCGTGCACGAGCGGCATCCATACCTTTGCCTGCTAGGGTTTCTGCCCTGCGGAACAATGCCTCTGCCCGCTCATTCTCTCCTAAATCAGCAAGAGCCGTAGCGTAATTGAGCATCAAGCGGGCATCATTCTGCTGCAATGCACACGCAAGTTGGAGTTCTTGGGCAGCATTTTCCAACTGCCCAAGCGCCATATGCACCAGCCCCAGATTGCTGCGTGTTTCTGCCGCTTCGGGTTCTAATTGCACAGATTTTGCCAGAACGTCTCGGGCCTGCTCATAACTGCGCGTGGCAAACAACGCCGCTCCATGATTAGCCAGAGCAGGCGCAGATGTTGGCAACTCTGCGGCCACAACCCGAAAATAGGGTTCGGCTTCTGCCGCCTTGCCTGCCCCATGCAGGATCATGCCATGTAGATTTTGCGCAAACAGATTTTGTGTATCCAGCCGTAAAGCTTTGCCGGAAACCTCTATCGCTTTTTCCAACTGCCCATGGCGGGACAAAAAAGCTGCCAGCGCCAGATGGCGTTCCTGCTCCAATGGCCGCAATCTTATGGTCGTGCGCAAAGCGCGTTCGGCCTCTGCAATACGATGCTGTGCTTCCAGAACCGAGGCCATAGCATCATGCGCGCGTGGGTCTCTTGGTGATGCAAGAACAGCAACATGAATGGCTGCCCGTGCAGCCTCTATTTGCCCTTCCGCCAACAAAGCCAAACCCAACGTAATATGAAAATGCGGTTCGGCCTGTAACTGCACAGCCTTGGCCGCCAAGGCCACTGCTGCGCGGTTATCTCCACCCGCACGCGCCACACAGGCCATGCCATGCAGTGCGCCCGCATGGCCCGGATTCTGCTGCAAGCAGTTTTGCAAAACACGCAAAGCCTGTTCCGCATTACCCTGCGCCAGCAATACCAGTGCAGATTCGACCTGTGTATCTATCTGCATGGTTATAGCTAACTCCTTTTTGTCATCTGAGATGCCTCAGAAAGTGCATTCCGTGCGCGGCGTGTATGCTTTACCATATAGGCCATGAATAAAGCCTATCTTTCCCTTGAACGCCACTTTGCCCGCCTTTCCTCTCTGAATGATGCCATCGGCATACTCTGCTGGGATAAAGAGGTGATCATGCCCTCCGGCGCAGCAGAACGCCGGGCAGAAAATCTGGCAATGCTGGAAGGTCTGCGCCACGAAATTCTGACTGCTCCAGTTGTTGCCGAACTACTAGAGCAGGCAGAACCGGGTGATGATGTTTGGCGCCGCGCCAATCTGGAAGAAATGCGCCGCCTGCACGCCCACGCCACAGCCTTACCCGGAGAACTGGTGGAAGCCAGCACGCAGGCCACGGCGCGCTGCGAAATGGTATGGCGCACTGCACGCGAGAATGGTGATTTTGCAGCCATTCTTCCCACGCTTTCTGAAGTGCTACGCCTCACGCGTGAAGTTGCTTTTGCTACAGGGGAAAAGCTGGGCCTCTCCCCTTACGATGCACTGCTGGATACGTTTGACCCCGGCACCCGCCAAACAGATATAGACCCGGTTTTTACACAACTTGCTGCTGGTTTGCCTGAACTGATTGGCACAGTACTGGAAAAACAGAACAGCCTACCCGCCGCCACGCCATTGCCTGGGCCATTTTCCGTGCCGCGGCAGGAAGCTCTGGGCCGCCAGCTTATGCAGCAGCTTGGGTTTGATGTAACGCGCGGGCGGCTGGATGTCAGCACGCATCCCTTCTGCGGTGGGGCAACGCATGATGTGCGGCTGACCACCCGTTATGATGAAAATGATTTCATCCCCGCCATGATGGGTGTGCTGCATGAAACCGGCCACGCCCTATATGATATGGGCCTGCCGCCAGCATGGCTCTCTCAGCCCGTTGGGCAGGCCGGGGGCATGACGCTGCATGAAAGCCAATCGCTGCTGATGGAAATGCAGGTATGCCGTTCCAACGCTTTTGCGGGGTGGCTTGCACCCAAACTTCAGGCCGCTTTTGATGTTCCCACAACCACCGCTGGCTGGGATGCACAAAATATTCACCGGCTTCTCACCCACGTGCAGCCAGGCTTTATTCGGGTTGACGCTGATGAAGTCACGTACCCGGCTCATATTCTGGTACGTTATGAACTGGAAAAAGCACTAATTTCTGGTGATTTACCGCTGGCCGACCTGCCCTCTGCGTTTAATGAGCGCATCCATGCACTTCTGGGGCTGCATGTGCCAGATGATGGGCGCGGCTGCTTGCAGGATATTCATTGGCCGGAGGGGCTGTTCGGTTACTTCCCGTGCTACACTCTTGGCGCCCTAACAGCCGCACAACTGCGAGAAGCCGCTTGCAAACAGGTGCCGCAAATTATGCCTGCCATTGCCAAAGGTGATTTTACGCCGCTGCTGAGTTGGCTGCGTGAAAACGTGCATAGCCGTGCACGCAGCGCCTCCATGCCCCAGATTGTACAGGACGCCACAGGGCGCAAGCTGGATGCCTCGGCCTATCTGGCCCATATCCAGCGCCGTTATGTGGAACGCGCGGAAGACGCATAAGCCAACGTTTCTTTCCTTCATGCCTGAATGTGGCAGCGGGGCATCCGCCCCGCACAGAACGCGTTTGCATAAACGCCTTACAGCCCCGAGACTGCCACATTCATTTTTCACCCGTTTGCAAGATTTCTGACCGGACGCCCCTGATGAAGCATTCTTTCCTGCGTTCTGTTCTGCCGCGCCGCACGGTTTGCCGTGCCATGCTGGCGGCTGCCCTGCTCTCTCCTTTTATCGGACACTCTGCATGGGCAGTGCATATGCCCAAAGTGCCGGAACTTCCTGCGTCTGCATTGGTGCCTTTTATGCAGTCCAACCAACAGATATGGGATGCCATTCTGCCCTTGCCGGATGGACGGATGTTGCTGGAAGCCCCTGCGTGGGTTGGCAACACAGGCCCGCAATTATGGGTAAGGCAGACTGATGGCAGCCTTGCCCCATACCCAGATGCAGGCTGGAATACCCGTGAGGCCACAAACGATACCCATTTTGTAGCCCTTGCAGGCATGACACGCACCGCAGATGGCAGCATCTGGGTGTTGGATAGCGGCGTACCGAACCGTGAAAAACCACCTGTTGCGGCCCCGCGCCTGATCCAGATTGACCCAACTACCAACACTGTCACCCACACAGTGCCGATAGAAGCCAATCTGCTGCATCAGGGCAGTATTCTTTCTGGCATTGCTGTGCATGGCACCACGGCTTACGTGCCGGATTCTGGTGTGGCTGGACTGTTGCTTATTGATATTCCATCTGCATCCGGTCGGCGTTTTCTGGACCATCACCCTGCCCTTACCGCCACTAAGCCGATCCAGACCCCCACAGGCCCGCTGCTAAACGCGAATGGTCAGGCCATTGCCGTAGATACCAGCATGATTGCCGTAAGCCCGGATGGCACATGGATTGTTATGCAGCCGCCCGCAGGTTTTCTGTATCGTGTTTCCACCTCTTTGTTCACGGACCCGGACGTTACTCCGGCAGCGTTTGAAGAAGGCGTGACACAATGGTATAAAACCCCCGCTCTGGGCGGTCTGACCATTGATAATGATGGCACGCTTTACTGGTCTGATATCACCACAGGTAGCATCCTGAGTTACACAGTTGGGCGCATTCCGCGCCGGTTGGTGATGGATGAGCGCCTGAAATGGCCCACCACGCCCGGTTTGGATGGCCACGGCCATTTGTACGTAGCAGCCAGCCAGCTTGATCACAGCGTAGGGTTTGGCGCTGCAACGCCTTCTATTTCATGGCCGATTACGGTGTATCAGCTTACGCTGCCCACAACGCCTCCACCCCAATAAAGACTACAGGTTTTTCTCCTAAAAAGGACACTTCGCGGCGTTCGCCATTCAGGATATAAGTTTCTCCATGCGCTATATTTCCACACGCGGGAATGCTCCCGTCCTTTCCTTTGCCGATGTTCTGCTTACCGGTCTTGCCGAGGATGGCGGCCTGTATCTGCCCGAAACATGGCCCGAATTCTCGCTATCTGATTGGGAAAGCCTGCGTGGCCTGCCCTATCCGGAACTGGCAGCCCGTGTTCTGGCCCCGTTTGCAGCACCGGACATAGATCTGGAAACACTGCGCGACCTGTGCGCCAAGGCCTATGTCAATTTTGATCATCCAGCCATTGTGCCACTTACGCAGGTGGAAGATGGGCTGTTTGTACAAGAACTGTTCCACGGCCCCACGCTGGCATTCAAGGACATGGCCATGCAGGTGCTTGGCC
Source organism: Acetobacter sp. DmW_136 (assembly GCF_008690365.1). Lineage (NCBI taxonomy): Bacteria > Pseudomonadati > Pseudomonadota > Alphaproteobacteria > Acetobacterales > Acetobacteraceae > Acetobacter > Acetobacter sp. DmW_136. The sequence continues at coordinate 21,010 of NZ_VHON01000032.1, read as the reverse complement.
AGCTTTTTGAACATGTGCTGACCCAGCGGAATGACCACGTCACCATTGTTGGCGCCACCTCTGGTGATACAGGCTCTGCCGCTATTGAAGCCTGCCGTGGGCGGGACCGTCTGTCTGTTATCATTCTGCATCCCAAAGGCCGCACCTCTGAAGTGCAGCGCCGCCAGATGACAACCGTTCTGGATTCCAACGTCACCAACCTCGCTGTTGAAGGCACGTTTGATGATTGTCAGGATCTGGTCAAAGCCCTGTTTGCTGATCTGCCTTTCCGCCGGGAAATGCATCTTTCAGCCGTCAATTCCATCAACTGGGCACGTATTGCAGCTCAGATTCCCTACTATGTTTATGCGGCTTTAAACTTTGGTGCCCCAGAGCGTGAAGTTTCCTTTGCTGTGCCTACAGGCAACTTTGGCAATATTCTTGCCGCTTGGGCCGCACGCAAAATGGGGCTGCCTATCAAGCACCTGTGCGTTGGCTCCAACCGGAATGACATTCTCACCCGGTTCCTGAACGCCAATGACATGACAATCAAAGGCGTGGTACCCAGCCTTTCCCCATCCATGGACATTCAGGTGTCTTCCAACTTTGAACGTCTGCTGTTTGAACTTCTGGGCCGTGATGCTGCTGCCTGTGCACGCATCATGACGGGCTTCCGCGCCACAGGGCATATGGATGTGCCTGAAGAAGTGTGGGAAAATGCCCGCACCGTTTTCTCTGGCCTTGCGCTGGATGATGAACAAACGGAAGCGGAAATTCGCAACCTGCACCAGCAGTCCAATTATTTAGCAGACCCACACAGCGCCATTGGTATTGCAGCTGGCCGCAAATTCCGGCAGGCTGGTGTGCCGATGATTGCAGAAGCCACAGCACATCCGGCCAAGTTCCCAGATGCCATGGTGGCGGCCACGGGTATTCACCCGGCATTGCCTGTGCATCTGGAAGATCTGTTTGAACGGGAAGAACGTTACCGCACTGTTCCGGCAACCGAAGGCGCAATTAAGGACGCTGTGCGCGCTGCGGTACTGGCAAACGCTCCCTAACACCCCACATCTTACTTTCCCGTGTCAGGCCGCCTTGCCCGGCGGCCTTTCTTTTTCAGGACAAGAATGACAGACCCCATCAACATTACCCGCCTGCCCTCCGGCTTAACTGTTGTGACAGAACGCATGGAACGGGTGGAAACAGTTTCTTTCGGGGCCTATGTGGCCACAGGCACACGCCACGAAACGGCAGAAGAAAACGGTGTTTCTCACTTTTTGGAACACATGGCCTTTAAAGGCACAACCAGCCGCTCCGCCCTGCGCATTGCCGAGGAAATCGAGAATGTTGGCGGGCACATCAATGCCTACACCGCACGGGAGCAGACTGTTTATTACGTCAAGCTTCTTAAGGAAAATCTGGGGCTGGGAGTTGATATCATTGGTGATATCCTCACCAACTCCACGTTTGATCCTGCGGAAATGGAGCGCGAACGCGGGGTTATTCTGCAAGAAATCGGACAGGCAAATGATACGCCTGACGATGTGATTTTTGATCATTTTCAGGAAACAGCTTTCCCTGACCAACCAATGGGCCGCCCAACATTGGGCACGGAAAGCCTGATCCGGGATATGAGCCGCGAAACCCTGATGCGCTATATGAAAGCGCATTACACCACAGACAACATGATTGTGGCAGCCGCTGGTAACTTGCACCATGAAGATGTGGTGCAGCGTGTGCAGCAGCATTTTGCCAACCTGTCCTCATCCTCTGCGCCGGTAACACTCTCTGCTCGTTATGGCGGCGGGGAATTCCGCCAGGTGAAGGAACTGGATCAGGCGCATGTTGTGCTGGGCTTTCCCTCCTTTGGATATGAAGACCCGGATTACTTTCCGGCTCTTCTGCTTTCCACGGTGTTGGGTGGTGGCATGTCTTCGCGCCTGTTTCAGGAAATTCGGGAAAAACGTGGACTTGTTTACTCGGTCTATTCCTTCAATGCACCGTTCACTGATGGTGGTATTTTCGGCATTTACGCAGGCACAGGCGCCAAGGAATGTGCGGAACTGGTGCCCGTAACGCTGGAAGAACTGAACAAAATTCAGCGGTATGTTACGGAAGAAGAACTGGTGCGCGCACGGGCACAGCTTAAGGCCTCGCTTTTGATGTCCCTAGAAAGTACCGGCAGCCGATGCGAACAGATTGCACGACAGTTGCAGATTTTCGGTCGGATTATTCCCACAGCCGAAACTGTCCGCAAAATTGAGGCTGTAAACGCTGGGGATATTTGCCGTGCGGCATCGCGCATCTTTACGGGCACACCCACGCTTGCGGCTCTTGGCCCGATTGAGCACATTCCTTCCTTGCAGATCATTACGGAGAAACTGGCAGCATGACGGAACAAACCCTAGACCGTATTTCTGATCTGGTTGCCCGCGCACGCAAAGCTGGGGCAGATGCGGCAGATGCCGTATTTGTCCGCAGCGTGGCGGCAGGTGCCGGTGTCCGCAATGGCGTGACAGAAGAGCTAGAACGATCTGAAACCACGGATCTGGGGCTTCGTGTTTTTGCTGGCAAAAAAAGTGCCATTCTTTCTACCACCACGCCGGAACCTTCGCGCTTTGATACGCTGATAGAACAAGCCATGGCCATGGCCCGCGTTCTGCCGGAAGATCAATACGCCGGGCTTAACCCACTAGCCCAGCAAGGCCGCTTTACCCAAAATGATCTGGAATTGGCAGATTCGGCTGAACCTACAACCGAAGAACTGTTGGCTCGTGCACGCTCTGGAGAAGAAGCAGCTCTGGGCATAAAAGGCGTGACCAACAGCGCCGGTAGCAGTGCCTCTTGTGGGCGCACAGAAGTATATCTGGTTACATCCGCCGGGTTTGCCGGAAGCTATACCCGTACGCAGCACTCCAACTCTGTATGCGTGCTGGCTGGCGCTGGTGACAGCATGCAGCGTGATTACGATTACCACGGCACAGTATGGCTGCGTGATCTGAAAGATGCGGCAGAACTGGGCAAAAGTGCCGGTGAAAAAGCCATTGCACGCCTTAACCCCATTAAACCCCGTACTGGCCGTTACCCTGTTGTGTTTCACCCGCGGGTAGCAAATAGCTTTTTGGGGCACTTTGCAGGAGCCATTACAGGCACAGCCATTGCGCGTGGTACATCCTTTTTAAAGAACAAACTGGGGCAGACTATTTTTGCCCAAAACGTAACCATTACGGATGATCCAACCCGCAAAAAAGGCCTGCGTTCTCGCCCGTTTGATGGTGAAGGCATGCAAGTTGCACCGTTGCATCTGGTAGAAAATGGCACTTTGCAAAGCTGGATTTTGGATAGCCGAAGTGCGCGCCAACTTGGGCTGCAAAGCAATGCCCATGCCTCTCGCGGAACATCTGGCCCACCCGGCCCGTCTGCCACCAATCTGTTTTTTGAACCCGGCACACTCTCTCCCACCGAACTGATGGCGGATATCAAGGAAGGCCTCTATATTACCGAGATGATGGGATCTTCCATCAATGGCCTTACCGGTGATTACAGCCGTGGTGCTTCTGGGTTTATGATTCGCGATGGCAAGATTGCAGAAGCCGCTGCCGAGTTCACCTTGGCAGGCAACCTTCTGGATATTTTTGCGTCCATTACATTAGCTCATGATCTGGACTTCCGTTTTGGCACGGACGCCCCCACATTACGTACAGATGCCCTAAGTATTGCCGGGGCATAACCTCTCTCAGCCGGAGATTATTCTTTCTGTGAAACCCCGCATTTTTGCACCTGTTCTCACTGCCTTCCTAAGCATCAGCCTTCTTGCCGGGCCTTTGACGCTGCATGCTGATGCCCGCCCCGGCCAAGGTGGCTCTATGGGTAGCCGTGGCAGCAGAACATGGAGCGCGCCCCCACCCACACCCACGGCACCTTATAGTGCGGCCCCAATGGAACGTTCCATTACGCCGCGCACCGCGCCTTCCCCTAACTATGGGCCGCAAACAGCACCGTTTGCACGTCCGGCGGCACCCTTTGCTCAGCCTGGTGTTCGGCACCCATTCCTAACCGGATTTGCTGGTGGGTTTTTGGGGGCTGGCTTGTTCGGCCTATTGAGTGGGCACGGCTTTTTTGGCGGTATGCACAGCTTCTTCAGCCTGATCGGGTTGATGATCCAGATCGCCTTTGTGGTTATGATTGTTATGTGGCTGGTGCGGCGTTTCACTGGCAACAAAAGCTCTGGTGGCAGCCATTTTGCCATGGGTTCAGGCGGGGTAGCCAATGCACCGGGTATAACGCCTGGGGCAATGCCTTCTGCCGGTGGTGGAAGTGCCTCTTTGCAGATTAATACTGCGGATTATCAGGCTTTCCAGCAAACGCTAATGGACATCCAAACAGCGTGGAACCAGCAGAATATTCCGGCCATGCAGCAAATGGCCACACCTGAAATGGTCTCTTACTTTAACGAGCAGCTTTCTACCCTTGCCAGCCAGGGGGCCCGTAATGTTGTTTCGGATGTGCATTTCATCCAAGGCGATCTGGCAGAAGCATGGCGTGAAAACGGCATGGATTTTGCAACTGTTGCCATGCGCTACAGCCTGATTGACCTTACAACCAATGCCACTGGGCAGGTTATTCAGGGCAGTTCGACCGAGCCGGTGAACATTACCGAGCTATGGACCTTTACCCGGCCTTCTCGCGGGGGGCGTTGGCTTCTTTCCGCCATACAGCAAACCCGTCAGTAAGCACTGGCATTTTGTAGCCCTGCCCTTTAACCTTAAAGGGCAGGGCTTTTTATTGCCTACCTGATACCTACCGGGGGATATGCTATTATGCTGCTGCTTGAAGTTCTGACTGCATGCAGTGTTACGTTAGCAATCTGCTTTGGTGTGTTTTTTCTGTTCTGGCAGAAACGTAAACTGGCAGAGCTGGAAGCGGATCTCATCCATTTGCGCACACAGGGCATAGATATCAGCAAAGATACGCTTCTAAACGCACAAAACCCTGCACAAAAGCAAGGCTAAGAGCTTATCTCACCGCAGCTCTATGCGCTGGGATGAGAAAGTATGGTTTGGCTTTAACAGCTAAACCTTATGGGTGAACCAAAGTTAGCCCGAACATGATACCCGCCAGCACCATCATAAACCCCAGCATGGTGCGCACACGTTCTTTTTGCCGTTTGTGCTTTTCTGTCTGCTCAAGCAGACCATCCTGCTGTGCATTCATACCACTTACACCCATGCCTGAAGGAAGTGATCTGCCAGCAGACCACAAAAAAGAAAGAACAGGTAGGCCAGAGAAAAGCGGAAGGAAATCCGGGCCGCTTTATCCCCTTTTAGGCTTACACCCTGTGCATCCTGCGGTTCCAACAACACGCGCACCGCACATGCCACAAACCCAAGGCCAAGCACCAAAGCTGTAACCGTATAAAGCCAACCGCACAGATGCATAAAGGATGGCACCAGAGAAACAGCCAGCAGTACCAGTGTGTAAATAAAGATCTGCCAACGTGTATGCCGCGCACCACGCACAACTGGCAGCATGGGAATACCTGCGCGCCCGTAGTCCTTACAGGCATACAGAGAGAGCGACCAAAAATGCGGAGGTGTCCAGAAAAAGACAATTCCGAACATTACAACAGGCAGAACGGCCATATGGCCTGTTACCGCTGCCCACCCGATCATGGGCGGGAATGCGCCAGCCGCACCGCCAATAACAATATTCTGGGGCGTGGAGCGCTTGAGCCACATTGTGTAAATAACGGCGTAAAAGAAAATAGAAAACGCCAGAATACCAGCAGCCAACGTATTGGTTGCCATCCACATCAAACACACGGAAAGGCAGGAAAGCCCTACCCCGTAAGCTAGTGCCTCGTTTTCTGGAATACGCCCACCCGGAATGGGGCGGGTGATAGTACGCTGCATTACGGCATCAATATCGCGATCATACCACATATTGATGGCACCGGCCGCACCCGAGGCCATACAGATGCAAAAGATGGTCACCAACGCCACAAAAAAATTCATGTGGCCGGGCGCGACAATCATGCCTGCCGCACCTGTAAAAACAACCAGTGAGATTACGCGTGGCTTTAATAGCTGAATCCAATCTCGCGCACGGGTGCCAACCTGATCGGCTTTAAACCGCGGACGACGTTCCGCTGTTGCTTCCAAGGAAGCTGTTGCCACGCTATCACTCATGCCCGGTATCCCTTGGAAACCTGAACAGGCATGGCCGCACAATGTGCTGTTGCCTGCTGGTTACGCCGAAAGCTCACCACCACAGCTCCAATAAAGCACAGGGCTGCCAAACCAAAAAATGCACCACTTGCCATTTGTGCACCCGGCACAAATACCAAGGCCGTAGCTACAACAGTACAGGCAAAATGCAGATACGCCATAAGCTGCGGATACCAATATCCGCACTCCTCACCACGCCACAGATAAAAACCGCCGCACACAACATACAAGGCGCCAAGCTGAAGTGCAGAATGCAGGCCATTCCCCTGCACAAGTTGTACAAGCCAACCACCAGAAACCACGCTCATAAAACCCAAGCCCCACAGCAAAGGTACACGAAGTGTGGCACGGGCATTCCATGCACCTGCCAGCCACAATACAGCCAGACAGGTGGCCGCAAAGGAACACAGAGCCAGCATGGTGCTACCCACCTGCATGGCACCAGCACTTTCCGTGCCCTGCATAAAAACGCTTTTGGTCCATGCCACAACGCCAGAAGCAGCGGCGGCAGCCATAATAAACGCAACAGGTTTTTCAGAAAACTTGCCAACGCGGGCACTAATTTCAAACACCACACCAAAGCCGGCAAGCAGCACAACTAGCCCTACTGGGCCAGCAAAGCTTTCTACATTTACCGCAGTTGCATCATGCCAATGTTTAACAATCTGCCCGGCCATAACAGGCACCGTAAGCAGCATAACAGCGGCCGCCAGCATTTCTCCCCACACAAAAGGAGAGAATGGCTTGCGTTCATCCATATCGGCGCGGCTATCAAACACAGTTGCCAACAGGGCCATGCTTGTCATCAACGTGCCTACACACCACAGCAACGTAGCGGTTTTAAGTTCAGCCCCTGTAACCGTCAGCGCGGCTCCAGCAAAGACACACAGAAAACCAGCATCATTCAACCGCGGCAGCAATACGCCCGCACGCTGCACGGCACGCGGCAGCCATAAGGAACCAAATCCCCCCAGCAAAGCCGGAACAACAACATATAAAAGCATAAGAACAGGATGGGCCTGCACAACAGCATGCCATCGGGCTGTTGCTGGCATCATGCCCATTTCAGAAAGTGTAGAAGCACCTCCGCCAGCTAATGCCGCCAGAGCAGCCAGCACCACGTAAGCAGCCCCCGTGCCGTTCCCTTTTCTGGCAACACGCATGCCATCTCCAGATGTCTCATTCTGTTGGCTCTGGTTATGGGCGACCATCATGCTCCAATTTCCAATTTCTTACTGGCATCATGCAGCCCTACGCCCTTGGCGCGTGGCATGGCATAAACCTGTTCCATCGTATTTACGTTACATACGCGCAAATACCATTTTCTGCCACGCAGAAGAAACGCCCCTGCCTTGGCAGGAGCGCACAGGTTATGCAGGCAGATTTTCTAGGGTGACCAAAGTAAACAGCCCTAATGGCGGAACAGGCTGAATAAAGGCACGCCGGATGTCTTCGGCTGGTAACAACGATTCCATTGCGAAATCAGGATGCCACCCCAAGGAGTGGGAGGCCCGGCCCAACGCATGTTCGACAGCACCACGGACACCACCGGGGGCCAGAAAATGATTTACAAACAGAATATAACCACCGGGGCGCACAACGCGCTTGAGTTCATGCAGCAACTGGCGTGGATGCGGCACCACAGAAGCCACAAACATAGCCACGGCGATATCGAAGGAAGAATCTTCAAACTTCGTATCTTCGGCATCCATTTCCAACAGGCCGTTAACGTTTGTCAGCTTATCACGCTGCACACGCTCACGCGCCTTGGCCAGCATATCGGCAGAAAGATCAATGCCGGTAATCTGCTTTTCTGCCCGGTAATGAGGCAACGCCAAGCCGGTGCCCACCCCTACTTCCAGCACATCCGTGCCGGGCAGACCGTTTACGGCTTCTACAGCACGCAAACGCCCAAACCGGGAGATGCCGCCAAAAACAACATCATACACATTTGCCCACCGACGATAGGCGGCTTTGACAGCCTCCGCATCCAGTGCCGAACGGGAAGGAGGAGGCGCGGGACTATCCCCCCCGCCGGAAGGATAATTTTGGAGAACGTCACTCATGTCCTCTCTCTGCCTGCTGGTGGACATTTCTTCAAGAGCCACAAAAGGTCTTCCTCTTCTGCACAAGGCACGCGTCACAAAAGCGCCCTTGTGTAAGGGCATATACTCCTTTTACGCTGCAACAGTGCAATAGATAGTGTTAATATAGAGCCATGTTAGAATTTCTTCTCGCCATCTTCGCCATCGCTGTCTGGATCAGTATTGGTGCCTACTATTTCCGTGAATCGATATTTCAATGGCTAGACAACCGCTTTGGAAAGGACACGCCCTTGGCTGATCTGGAAGCGGCAAGCAAACAGGACGAACCACCTGCACAGGAAAAAAGCAAAGACTGAAGATCACGCGGCGTGCAGTTTACGCTCGATGCAGTTCCAGATTGCGCCTGCGCCATTGATTCCATCAAAACGTTCCAACTCCTGAAGGCCAGTAGGAGAAGTGACGTTAATTTCTGTTAAATACTGGCCAATCACGTCTATTCCCACAAAAATCAGGCCATGATCTTTCAGAAATGGGCCAATAGCCGTGCAGATTTCACGGTCACGCGCACTGAGCCCGATCTGTTTGGCCACACCGCCTACATGCATGTTTGACCGGTGATCTTCCCCCGATGGCACACGGTTGATTGCGCCTACGGGCTCTCCGTCCACCAGAATAATACGCTTGTCTCCGGCTGTTACAGCGGGTTCATAACGCTGGATCATCAGCGGCTCGCGCGAGCGTGCAAAATGCATTTCAAGCAAAGCATTTAAATTCTGGTCATCTTCACGGATACGGAAAACGCCGCTCCCGCCATTCCCAAAAAGTGGCTTTACAATAATATCGTGCCATTTGGCTCGGAAAGCTCGAATCTGTTCGATATCCCATGTTACCAATGTTGGCGGCATCAGATCTGGAAAGTGGGTTACCAAAAGTTTTTCAGGGCTGTCACGCACCCAGCGCGGGTCATTCACCACCAAAGCTTTGCCCGGCCCAATACCATGCACGTGGTCCAGCATATGCGTAGCTGTAATATATGCCATATCAAAAGGCGGATCCTGCCGCATCAGCACCACATCCATATCACCTAATGACTGGCGCATTGGTGCACCAAATGTGGCGTGGTTTCCTTCTTCTCGCCGGACGGTCACAGGCCGCATCAAAGCCGTTACCCGAGTTTTGGAAGATTGCTCTGGTTCCGCCGCCCCTTCACCCAATGCCAGCGTATTCACCTCATACACATACAGGGCATGCCCGCGTTTCTGAGCTTCCAGCATAAGCGCAAAGGTTGAATCCCCATGGATGTTAATGTGCTCCAGAGGGTCCATCTGAACCGCAACCTGTAAGGATGATGCCATTGAGGTATGTTTCCTGTTATTCTTGGCTATAAAAACTAGAATGCAGCGTATCCTGCCTTGCCTGCCCGGTGCAAACAACACTCCGCCAGAAGCCGCGGGTCTAACGCTTATTGGTGGGCAATACCGCAGTGTCTTCCCGCACCGTAACGCCGCCTAAGCAACGCAATCTTACACGATAAACTGCGTAACTATCGGCCACATATCCCCGGCGGCTGCGTGAAATATCTGGATATTGAGAGAGAACATCAAAAAGTGCTGGGTCAGGTTGATCATGCCGCCTGTGGCTGCGCAGCAAATACCCCTCCGCTCCACATGTAGAATGTGGGAACGCAAAAAACTGCCATCTCGGTTCAACCGCCAGCACTTTGCGATTCTGGGCATAAAAAGAAAGTTCACCCGCAAGCCCATATTCATCTGCAATCAGCAGGGCATCAGGTGGAATCTGCTTTTCTACGATCTGCACAAATTCAGGCCAGCCGCCCATTTGCCGTAACGTCATATCAAAATGGGGCGAAAGATGTGCAGGAGCCCACAAAGCTTGCACAACCACAACAACAAACATGGCAGCGCCAAGCGCGCAGGCTGCTTTCCACCAGCGATACGGTACACACACAACAGACAAGGCAAGCGCTGGATACAGCACAACAGGCCAGTTTGCCTGCACGCGCGCACCTATAGCGTGCTGCAAAAAAACAGCCGCAGGCAACAAAACCATGCAGAGCAGTAATTGGGCAAATTGATCACGCAGCCTGAGCAAATATTTTATGGCCACCGCGAACAGCACAAAAATAAACGGAGATGCCAAACCAACCTGACCGCCCAGCAATTCCCCCATAAAGGTGAACATACGGGTGGGCTGCCAATCCCCTGCTCGGCCTCCTTGTTTAAGAAAGCTAACCCAGTGGTGTGTCGCATTCCACTCAACCACTGGCGCCATGCATCCCATTGCTACTACAGCGCCAAGCCAAGGCCATGGAGTGCGTAACCATTGCCTGCCTGCACGTGTTGCCAGCAACCACATACCTAAACCAGCTACAGGCAAAAGAGCCGTATATTTGCTATCAAACCCCAACCCGGCAGAGAGACCTACCAGCAACCAGAATGCTGGATGCCTGCCAGAAAGCAGATTGCTTACGCTCCACAGCAGCAGGGCCATAAAAAACACCAGAGGGGTATCTGGTGTCATGATCAGAGTGCCCAACCCCACAGCTAATGTGCTGTTTAATATAATGCCGGGTTTAAGAGCCGTTACAAACTCGTTGCCGACACTGACAGCAAACAGTTTCTGAGATTGCAGCCATTGCTGCGCGGCCTGCACCAACAAAACCGTGCCGATAGCCGCAGAAACTGGCCCCATAAAACGCAGGCCCTCAGCGGTATCACCCGCAAAAAACATGCCAATGCGCATCCACAGCGCCACCATGGGGGGGTGATCAAGATACCCCGCAGCCGGAGCCAATGCCCAGAGGCGATAATAGGCTTCATCTGGGGAAAGCGGAATCCATGCGGCCAGAATCAGCCGGAACAATGTGAGCAGCCCTAGTGCTACCAAGCACATCCATACACCACGATTGTGGTTTGAAATTTTTGCAGTCACGAGCGCCAGACAACAGTTGAAGACATGGCGTAATTCCACACCACGGCAAGAATAGCACCAGCCAAGCTTGCCTCATTCGGCATATGATTCTGGCCGTAAATCATCCGGGCAATACCCACATCCGCCAATGCCCCCACCGAACACACCAGCATGAAAAGAACAAGCCCGCGCATACACGCCCACCCACGCAAACGCCTGTCACGATACGTGAAGTTGTTATCCAAAAAGAAATTCAGAATCATGGCGGCAACAGTGCCAATGGCCTGCGCCATAGAAAAATGCGCCCCCACAAGCCGAGCGCACTGCATAACGGCAAGATTTGTGCCAACGCCCGCCAGCCCGACCATACAAAAGGCGACAAACCGCAAAGGCACCCAGCCTTTGGCAAATTTATCTAAAAGAAGTGCGCCAAACTGGAGCATAACCAATGCATCCAGCTTGCTTTCCCCCGCCACACGTGGACGGAACCCACAAGGCACCTCCTGCACGCGCAAGGGCTTGGCGGCAGAAAGCAACAAATCCAGTAAAATTTTAAAACCAGTACCAGATAAACGCGGGGCAATTGCGGCGAATGTTTCTTGCCTTAACGCAAAAAAACCGCTCATCGGGTCTGTCAGCTTTACTGGCAAAAAGCGTTGCGCAAGCCAAATGCCCCCATCAGAGAGCGCATGCCGCCACGCATTAGCCAAACCCGCATTATTGCCACCCTCTACATGCCGACTCCCAACTGCAACATCACATGTATTGTTCAGAACGGCATCTATCAGCGCGCCAAGGCGTGATTCGTCATGCTGAAGATCTCCATCCATCACCGCCACCACCTGCGCGGAAGAAGATAGCGCACCTTCAATAACTGCTGATGAAAGGCCCCGCCGCCCTATGCGGCAGATACCACGCACACGGGCATTATTTCGCGCCAGATCTCTCACACGCTGGCTTGTGTGATCGGGCGAATTATCATCTACAAAGATAACTTCCCACCGCCTGCCCGCCAGCGCCTGTTCCAGAGCTTTGACAAGAGGCGCCACATTTTCCGATTCGTTATAGCATGGCACAACCACGCTAATATCCGGCCCTCTTGCAACGGTTTCTGTTGAAACCGTTTGATGGTCTGTCACGGGGTCTGCCCTTCCTCCTCAACCTGCACCGGCACCCCCCAGCGCTCCAGACTTGTCCGGATGGTTTGCAAAGTTTGCACACGTATCACGTGCTGTGCTTCTGTGAGTTGGCGGGTCAGCAGGTTTTCATGCGCGGCATCACGCGCAATCAAACGAACCAGAAAATCGCCTCCCCCACGGATCATGTGGCATTCGCGCACTTCTGGCCATTGGGCCAGTTGCTGCTCAAAACTGCACAGAATGGCCTCTTTTTGGCTTTCCAGCCCGATCAACGCAAAAAAGGTAATGGGCCAGCCCAAAGCGGCAGCATTAGGCTCTGCATGATAGCCACGGATAATGCGTTCTTCTTCCAAACGCCGGACACGACGCAGGCACGGAGGCGCTGAAATACCGACACGGCGGGCCAGTTCCACATTGGTCATGCGGCCATCATTCTGAAGCTCTGCCACAATGCGAAGATCAACTGCGTCCAGATCTGTCACGTTTCCTGATCCATCCTGCACAAGAGGCATGCACCCCAATTCAACTCGGGCGAGTATATGCCACGCACCACATCTGGCGGCAAACACCTAAAGAGGCACACCCTTGCCCAAAACCCATGTGGCAGCCATATGCTTCCAACAGTTATATGCAGGCTGCTTCCACAATAGTGGCCTGTATGCCTGATTTCCATATGCGGGAGCGCTGCCAATATGGCTGAAACCATTACAACTGATCTGCTCGTTATTGGCGCAGGACCGGCCGGGTATACTGCTGCTATCTATGCGGCACGCGCCAACCTTTCTCCTGTTCTGGTTGCCGGGCTGCAACCAGGTGGCCAGCTCACCATTACAACGGAAGTTGAAAACTACCCCGGTTTTGCCACAGCCATCCAAGGCCCGTGGCTGATGGAACAAATGGCTGAACAAGCGCAGAATGTGGGCACACGTATTGAATACGACATTATTACATCTGTTGATTTCAAAGCGGGCTCACCATTCCTGCTCACAGGTGATTCGGGCACCATTTACAAAGCGCGTTCAGTTATTGTTGCCACAGGTGCACAGGCTCGCTGGCTAGGCCTACCAAGCGAGAAACGCTTACAAGGTGCTGGTGTTTCTGCTTGCGCCACGTGTGATGGCTTTTTCTACCGCGGGAAAAATGTGGTGGTTGTAGGCGGCGGCAATACTGCTGTTGAGGAAGCCCTGTATCTCACCCACCATGCTGCGCATGTTACCTTGGTTCACCGGCGCGATAGCTTGCGGTCTGAAAAAATTCTGCAAGACCGGCTTTTCGCAAACCCCAAGGTTTCCGTTATCTGGAACAGTGTTGTGGAAGACATTCTGTCTGATGGCTCGCCTGAAACAGTGTGTGGTGTCCGACTGAAAAATACGCAAGATGAAAGCGAACAGACCATCCCCACCGATGGCGTATTTATTGCAATCGGCCATGCCCCCAACACAGCTATCTTCCGTGATCAGCTTACGCTGGATGCTGAAGGGTATATTGAAACCACACCCGGCACCACACGCACTTCTGTACCCGGAGTCTTTGCCGCGGGGGATGTGCAGGACAAAACATATCGCCAAGCCGTAACAGCCGCAGGAACTGGCTGCATGGCAGCGCTGGATGCAGAACGCTATCTTGCTGGTTTAGCCTGATAACTTAACAGAAAACGGCTTCATCCCTTGACCAAGGGAGCCAATTCCTGCACGTAATACACCGCATAAAACACGGCTGTGTTTTTGTAACTTCATTCAATTTGCAGGAGGCATGCGTGGACTGGGACAAACTCCGGGTTTTCCATGCAGTGGCAGAAGCCGGTTCCTTTACCCACGCGGGGGATGTGCTCAACCTCAGCCAATCTGCCGTATCACGGCAGATTTCTGCGCTGGAAGACGTCCTTCAGGTTCCTCTCTTTCATCGGCACGCCCGCGGCCTGATCCTAACGGAACAGGGTGAAACACTTCATAAAACCGTGCGCGAAGTCTTTTCCAAACTGGAAATGACGCAAACACTGCTGACAGAAAGTAAGGAAAAGGCAGCCGGGCGGCTGCGCGTAACCACAACCACCGGCTTTGGTAACTGTTGGCTTATGCCGCGGCTTCATCGCTTTATGGCAGATAATCCGGAAATAGATATCTGCCTGATTTTGGAAGATAATGATCTTGATTTAGGCATGCGGGAGGCTGACGTGGCGGTGCGTATGCATGCACCCAGACAGCCAGACCTGATCCAACGCCATCTGGCGGATTTTAGCCTGCCAATTTTTGCTGCCCCGCTCTATATTGAGAAATACGGCATGCCAAAATCTCTGGAGGAAATCAAAGAACATCAATTGGTGCTGTTGGGTGAACACCATCCTCCGGTTGTGCATGTTAACTGGCTGGCGCAAGCCTGCCGCAACGATGGCAGCACGCAAATTGCTCGGCTAGAAGTTAACAGCATGGCTGCTATGGCCTCTGCTATTGCTGCGGGCTTGGGCATTGGGTCCATTCCAACTTACGCAGCAAAAGAATTTCCAGATCTGGTTCAGATCCTGCCGGAAATTACCACTCCAACTGTAGATGCTTATTTTGTTTATCCGGAAGAACTGCGCAGCTCTAAACGCGTAGCTGTTTTCCGTGATTTTCTTATGAGTGAATTAGGTATTCGGTAAATATTCTCGCATTACCAAATATCTCACAATAAAAAGCCTGCTCCCATTTTTAGGGGCGGGCTTTTTTATTTTCAGATACCACCGTCCCTCTCAACAGAAATATTCCAGTAGCTCTTATTCTTAATTTTTTCTGATAAATATGTGTAATTTTTGCTGTATCTGTCTTCCATCATAATATTTTACTTTGAACTTATGTAAAAACCAAACATTTTAGAAAATTATGGCACTGGATATTTCTTGCAACCTTAAGTGATGTTTCTGCGTTTACATAAAACGAGCACACAGCCCTAAGCAGAACAATAAACCCGAACACACGATTACAGAGAGCCGAAATATTACCGTTTGTTTATTATTTGAAATGAGCAAAACTTTCTGCATTGCTTCCAATAATGTTCTTTTATGGACAATTATGCGCTGAAATTGTGAGTTCACCATTCACAAACTACAGTTAAAGGAGTATGGAGTGCAGATATTCACACCAAATTCCTATTGGATTTATCATGAGTGAGAACCAGGACTACTCTCCCCTTCTTGATCTGGTATCAGAGATCGTTTCCGCACACGTCTCCAATAACCAGACAGACCCTGCACTTATCCCGGGCATGATCCGTGATATTTATCAGGCACTAAAAACCGCTGAACATCCGCAGAATGAGCCGGAAAAACTTCAGCCAGCAGTGCCGGTAAAGCGCTCGGTATTCCCGGATTACATTATCTGTCTGGAAGACGGGAAAAAGCTGAAGATGCTGAAGCGCCACCTACAGAGCGCTTATGGCATGACACCTGAACAATACCGTGAACGTTGGGGCCTGCCCGCAGACTACCCGATGGTAGCCCCTAACTACGCAGAGCGCCGCTCTACTCTGGCTCGTGAAATTGGCCTTGGCCGTAAAATTCATGCCGCTGGGGATGAAGAAGAACAGGGTGGCCGTGGCCGTCGCAAGAAGTCTCCTACAGCATAAATTCGTAGAAACTGACGACTAAAAAGGTCTGGCGGTATTTCTCTGGTTCATACCGTCAGACTTTTCTATCTTGACGTCTTCTTCATCATTACGGAATGTTCTGAGTATAATTATTGTACACACAACAGCCGGGTGGGAGAACTTAAGATGACCAGATCCGAGCTGATTACAGCCCTGATGCAAAAAAATCCGCATCTTCAGCTGAAAGAAGCAACACGACTTGTAAATATTGTATTTGGCACCATTACCAGCAGCCTTGCGGAAGGCAGCCGCGTAGAATTACGTGGGTTTGGTGCATTTTCTGTAAAAGAGCGTGACCCACGCGTTGGCCGCAACCCAAAAACAGGGGTGCAGGTTCAGGTTGGCAAAAAGCTCGTTCCCTTCTTTAAAACGGGCAAAGAGCTACACCAGCGCCTGAACAAGCCTGTTAGTGGTAGCAAACGCTCACGCTCCTCAGTCTGACTGCTGCGTTATAAAACTATGTGCCAGGCGTAAGTCTTCTACAAAGCGTGCATATTCCCGCGCTTTGGCCTCTTCATTCGGCAGGCGCAGCAAGTAAGACGGGTGCACCGTGACCAACCCAGAGCACTGCTCATTCAACTGGAAGATGCGAGAGCGCTCGCGCGAGATGGTAACAGGCCGCTTGAGAAGACTCTGCGCTGCTGTAACACCTAACATAACAATCAGCTTGGGTTGTACTAGCCTACGCTCTGCATCCAACCAGATTCGGCAGGCTTCGACAGACTCCTGATCTGGCTTCTGATGCAGGCGCCTGTTGTTTCTCCATGTAAAGCGGAAGTGCTTTACAGCATTTGTCACGTAAATGTGATTCCGTAAAATACCTGCTTCTTCCAGCGCCTTATCAAACACCTGCCCTGCTGGCCCAACAAATGGACGGCCTGCCAGATC
The DNA here is from genome assembly GCF_008690365.1 of Acetobacter sp. DmW_136. NCBI lineage: Bacteria > Pseudomonadati > Pseudomonadota > Alphaproteobacteria > Acetobacterales > Acetobacteraceae > Acetobacter > Acetobacter sp. DmW_136. Next base: position 4,180 of record NZ_VHON01000032.1, on the reverse strand, counting down.
TTCCTGATCTCCCGGCTGTTCCCCAACAAACATCAGAGGCGTATTTTCTACGCCTTCTCCAAAAACCGTGCGCTTGGCAGGTTGCCATAAAGAACAAGCTCTACAGTCCATGGCCTCTGCAGACAAAGACGCGAGAGAAGCCGCCTGTGCAACATCCTCTAACGTAGGCACCAGCACTGTGTTGGGATACCCCTGCCACATGCCCTGCCCGTCTGCCTGCCACATATCCGCAGAAACATGCGCGGCCTCAGCCTCACCTGCGGCAAAATGCAGTTGGTTTCCATCCCACCACATCCGCCGATAAGGTGTCATAACCTCCCATGGTTGGGCATTGCGCTCTATGCAGAAGCGTCCATTTGCTTCCACAATGTAGTTCTGCGGTGTGTATTGCAGGCTTTTACTTTGGTGTTGATTACTGAATGTCGAAAAAGCTAGGCGAAACTGCTCCGTTTCTTGTTTAACGCTCTGCACAAGCTCTCGAAGCTGCTGGATATCCGGATCTTCCCGTAAATTTTCCATATCCAGCAAGCCATGCGTGAAGCGGTAAACAACACGATATAAAAGCTCAAAACGCCTTGGATGATGCGCCTGCAATGCTTCCAACACGGCAGTTACCAACTTACGCGGAAGGTTAAGAGGCGCATCATTATCGGCGGAATCTGGCGCTTCCAGCACCCAAGGTGTTTGCCCTTTGCCCGCTACACGCCAGGTTATGCTTTCGGGGAGCACCTGTTTTTGCACATAATGGCGTGTAGCGGCCCGCCATGTTGCCAGATCCACCTGGTGCGCCAGTACAATCTCAACCATCCCCGGCTCCCTTTGTTTTTTATGCCCGTTAGCCGCGCTTACGGTTTAAGCGCCTGCGCAGCCCCGCCAGCACATCTGCCAAGTCTATAACGCCCAGCATGTGCAACATACCGGCATAAAATATGCCCCCGGCCCCTACCATAACGGTCAGCCATATTAACCGCATAAGAAAATGCGTGGGCAGCGGCAGCAAGGTTTCTATGCCAACAAGCAGCAGCGCCATAACAGCCGCCCCTAGGCCAACCCGAGCAATGCCACCCAATAGTTCTGGAGCAAGCAACAGCGCATTTTTTTGCCGAAGTAAAAAAGCCAGCACAGCCACATTTATAACAGCGGCCAAACTACTGGCCAAAGGTGGCCCCATATGAACCAGAGGCTTCATGAACAGTAGATTAAGCACAAAATTAAGCAGTAGCACGCCAATACCGATGTAAACCGGTGTGCGCGTATCCCCGCGTGCAAAAAATGCTGGAGAGAGAACTTTCACAAGCACAAAAGCGGGCAAGCCAATAGCATAAGCCCGCAAGGATTGCGCTGAAAGCAGCGCATCATGCTCGGTGAAAGATCCGTGGCCGAACAGAACAATCATGATCGGCCCTGCCAATACCAGCAAGCCAGCTACAGCCGGAAGTGTGAGCAGCAGAACATATTCAATAGACCGGTTTTGCGCTGCGTGCGCTGCATCTGTTTCTCCTGCTGCTAAATGGCGCGTGAGCACAGGCAAAAGCGTGGTACCAGCCGCCGCCCCCAAAACCCCCAAAGGCAACTGGTTAATCCGGTCCGCAAAATACATAAGGGAAACACTGCCTGCCGGAAGCAGTGTGCCAATAATGGTATCAATAGTAAGGTTAATCTGCCCAACACCACTACCGATCAGCCCCGGCACCATACGGCGCAGCAACAGGCGGATACGGGGCGTAAGGGCTGGCCACAAAGGCATTAGGCCAAAATGCGCACGCTCACACGCCCAGAACAGCAGCCCCAGTTGTGCAACGCCCGATGCCGTTACCCCCCATGCCGCAGCGTAAGCAACATTCGGCAAAAAGGGTGAAGCCAGCAGAATGGCCGCAATACCCACTACGTTGAAAGCCAGATAAGCCGCCGAGGCCACACCGAACCGGTGCAAACCATTAAGAACACCAGCCAGCAGCGCTGCCGCGCAAATCAACACCAGATAAGGAAAGGTAATACGGCTCAGACTGACGGCTAGAGCGTATCTATCCCCACTTTGTAAAAAGCCGGGAGCGATAACCTTAAGCACCTGCGGCATAAAAATTTCGCCCAGCACGCATAAAAATACCAGCCAGACCAGCATAACGCCCAAGGCCCTGCGTGCAAAAAGCTGTGCTTCCTCTTTGCCTTCTCGCGTCAGTACAGAAGAAAACAAAGGCACAAAGGCTGCGTTAAATGCACCCTCCCCAAACAAGCGCCGGAACATGTTAGGCAGACGAAATGCCACCTGATAGGCATCCTGCAATGCCCCTGCACCCATAAAAGCTGCCAGAAGTTGATCCCGAACAAGGCCAAGAACACGGCTGAGCATTGTCCAGCCGCCAACGGTAAGGAAATTTTTAAGCATGACAGGATCAGTTCTTACTACGCCGCAGGAAACTGCGCGACACTAACGAAAGTGTCAGAAAAAGATACGGAAATATGATCCTTATGCGGCATATCTGGTTATGGCATAGGCAGCGCCGCCATACCGCGATATGGTCTGATAACAAAGCTTATGCTCGCCCCCAGCATACAAAATATGCTGAAGATAAAATGTTATTGCGGAACCCCTGGGAGAACACACCAGAATATGCCCGATTCATTGCCATCACAATTTCTTCCGGATTCACCACGCTGCTCTTTTATCAAACCAAGCCAGCGTTCTCGTCGGGGGCAGGAAATGGCGCGTACAGTTCTGGCGCTGTTTATTGTGGGAGTAGCCGTTTACACTATCCAAGGCTTTTTGCCCGCATTGGCATGGGGAAGTGTTTTTGCCATTGCCACATGGCCTCTTTATACGCGCGCTTGTAATAAATGGCCCCATGCAGCCTCTGGCACGCTTCTGCCCTTGTTATTTACGGCAGCCATGGCATTGCTATTTGTTATTCCGCTTACTCTTGTAACGCTGGAAGCTGTGGGAGAAGCCCAGAGTGCACTGGAATGGCTATCTCATGCGCGCGAATATGGTGTGCCTGTACCCGATACCATTCATCGCCTACCTTTTGGAAGTGCCGCGATAAGCAAATGGTGGGAGGCGCATCTTTCAGACCCGCGTGATCTTTCTGGCATGCTGGGTAATCTGGATAGCAAGGGTGTGGCTGTTACACGCGCCGTGGGTTCGCAGGTTGCGCATCGCGCCACATTGTTCTGCTTTTCCATCCTAACCTTGTTTTTTCTGTATAAAGATGGGCTTTCCGTTATCCGCCAGTGCCGCGTGGTTTCATGCCGCGCTTTTGGTAAACGCGGAGAAAGCATCGGGCGCCAGATTGTTGCTTCCATTCACGGCTCTGTTCAAGGGCTGGTGCTGGTAGGTATTGGGGAAGGCCTGCTGCTTGGCATTATCTATGTATTTGCCCATGCCCCCCACCCTGCTTTATTTGGCGTGATTACGGCCGTGGCAGCCATGATTCCTTTTTGCGCCATGATAGCTGTCGGCTTGGTCTCTCTGCTCATTCTGGTGCAGGGTAGCTCTGTTGCCGCCATTACAACTTTTTGCATTGGCGCAGTGATTATTTTTACCGCTGACCACTTTATCCGCCCTGCCCTTATTGGCGGCAGCACCAAGCTGCCCTTCCTTTGGGTACTATTGGGTATTCTGGGCGGCGCAGAAACATGGGGGCTGATTGGCCTGTTTGTTGGGCCTGCGGCTATGGCTGCACTTAATCTGCTGTGGTGCCGGTGGGCATACGGAAACAACCCAAAAGCCAGTTAGGCTTTTGGGTTGTTCTGCAACACTGATTTTTCAGAGAAAATATCGGGCAGGCGGGATTCGAACCCACGACCCCCAGTCCCCCAGACTGATGCGCTACCAGACTGCGCTACTGCCCGTTAAGTGTGGAGTGGTGTTTAGCAGGAGGTTTTCTGCAACACAACCCACCCCTGACACAATTTTTTAAGAAACCAGCTTTTTACGGAACTCTTCTAGCTCCACCAGCACATCTGCCAGATCCTGACGTAGCTGACGGTTCTGTTCCACCAGTTCTGTCATATGCGGATGCGGCTCAATAGATGCAAATGTCACCACTGCATCTTCCATTTCTGGTGATAGATCTGCAGCACCCTCAACATTCTCAGCAACCACTTCTGGCTCTGGCTCTGGCTCTGGCTCTGGCTCTGGCTCTGGCTCTGGCTCTGGCTCTGGCTCTGGCTCTGGCTCTGG
>NZ_VHON01000031.1:0-28319 GCF_008690365.1 Acetobacter sp. DmW_136 | reverse complement strand
TCCCCCCTCTATGACCGGATGGTAGATGTCATGGAGGAGCTGATGAAGTTCACATGGCTGCTGCGCGACCGGGCCGACTACCTCGTTGATCGCTACAGCGAACGCAAGGCGGAATTCCGTCTCCCGGAAAGTCTGTGAGCCGGGCAATGCCGGAACAGTTCGATGTTGTGATCGTGGGAGGCGGTCAGGCGGCCCTCGCCGCGTCGTATTTTCTACGACGGACCGGACTGCGTTACGTCATTCTTGATAACGGGACGCAGGCGGGTGGTGCATGGGTGCATGGCTGGGACTCCCTGCATCTGTTTTCACCCGCGTCCTACAGTTCGCTGCCCGGCTGGCCGATGCCAGACACGCCGGATGGCGGCTATCCGACCCGTGACGAGGTGTTGGACTATCTGCACCGCTACGAGGCGCGCTATGCGCCGCCGATCCGCCGTCCGGTCATGGTCGAGTGTGTGGAGCGCGCGAACGGAAAACTTCTGACTGTCAGAACCAGCGCGGGTGATTTTCTTGGCCGTGCGGTTATCGGGGCGACCGGTACGTGGTCAGCCCCCTTTGTTCCCGATGTCGCGGGGCGTGACCTCTTCGGCGGGACGCAACTCCATTCCAGCCATTACCGGAATGCCGCGCCCTTTGCCGGCCGACGTGTAATGGTGGTGGGTGGGGGCAACTCCGGGGCACAGATTATGGCGGAGCTGTCGCTTGTCGCTCAGGCAACATGGGTCACGCTGCATGATCCCATCTTTCTGCCCGATGACGTGGACGGACGGGTCCTGTTCGAGCGGGCGACCGCTCGCGTTCTCGGCGGCCCGTCGGCCATGCCCACCAGCGGCTTTGGCGATATCGTCATGGTCCCACCTGTGCGCGCCGCCAGGGAGCGAGGCGTGCTCCACGCGGTGCGCCCGTTTGTACGTGTGACGGCGACGGGCGTCGTCTGGCCCGACGGGCGGGAAGAAGCCATCGATAGGATCATCTGGTGTACCGGCTTCCGACCCGCGCTCGGTGTATTTGCATCACTCGACGTGATCGAGCCGGACGGCTTGATCCGTGTTAACGGGCAGCAGGCCGTCAGGGAGCCACGTCTCTGGCTGCTGGGTTATGGCTCCTGGTGTGGGCCCGCATCCGCCACGCTGCTGGGCGCCGGCCGTGTCGCCAGATCCATGGTCCGGCAACTGGCGGCCTGGCTTGCGTCGCCGATATAGAAGGTCTGCTTATCGAAACTTTGAGCAAGTCTGAACACGGCCGAGAAGAGGCGAGTGCAGCCTGTCTGTTCTGGTTCTCTTGAGCCGACAGGCTGTTTAGGCATGTTTACGACCATGTAGGTGGCGGAAGCGGCTATCCCCTTTCCTGCACAAGATTCGTCAGATAGCGGACCACTCGCTACGCACAGGTTGCAAATCTTCTTTGTCTCCCCCAGTGACGAAAACCCCTTCACTGTTGAATAAGAACGAATACTCATTTGATCCGAGCAATTCCAGCGCCTCTTCGCGCGTATGATCTGCTGTTGCTTGACAAAAACTTCCCAAAACTGAACGCTTGATGTGACCTATCGCGTTATTGCTTTTGGCAAAGAACTCGGCATTCCCTTCTGGAGGGAGAGCTATAATCTCGAGATCGTCACCATCAGCGTTCGACGATCTCGTCCCAAAGCTAGGGGGATTTTTAAGGTGAATATTTGCCGCCGCCAGTTCCGCGGCTAACTCGCGAGCTTGCGCCGAATTCATCACGCCCGTGATTCTTGATAAAACGGGCTCTACAGCCTCCAGACAAATTCCGGAATCATCAAACACGGTGTATATAGCTATGTCTTTTACTCGAATGTACAAGGTGTAGGCGCTGGACACGGTAGCAATATCAAAAAATTCATCTTCGGAGTTCTCTCCAACTTCGACGAACAACATTGATCCGTGGACATACTTACCAATCTTTGCGCCGGAGTAATGGGCGCGGGCGAGACAATGCATGTGGTGAAATGTTGACCAATCATAGCCATCAGATATGTAGAATCGTCCAAGGCGCGTATCCGGGTTCTGTAAAAGCGTTTTGTCTTTAAGGTGCATTTTTACAAAGAGTAGGGCCATCCACTGAAACAGGCGCTCGGTCCCCTCGCGCTCGACCAACGCGCTTAGACCTGAAAAGCCCTTCCCAAACGCTTCGCTGATTGGTTTTTCAAAATGCTCCGCAAGACCCGTGTTACATTCAGTGCAACACGGGATGGTATAACTTCCATATCGGTGCAGCCTACCGTTCGGAAGCTGAATATTCCCCGAGTGAATATTGACATTCCTCAACAACCAATTTGGTATAACATGCTCTCTATTGAATGGGACTTTACTCGGATGTCGTCCGCATATAAAGCAATGATCGCCCTCACAGATATCAGAAACAAATTTGTCTATACTACAAAATCGTAGGCAACCGGTTTTGTCGTAGATCGACTTGTCAGTGGTGATGGGCATCATGAGATTATGCTGGAGAACTCACAAAATTTCAACAAGATTACAGTGAGTAATGTTTTAACCGAACAATGTTTCACCTACACGTTTGGCATGCTTGTTGCGACCGCAAGCTGAACCGCTCTAAAACTGATGGAAGCCAGTCTTCGAAAGTCGAACATTCATGTCTGTTCTTCGGAATCACATATTGGTGCACCGACGTCCGATATGAGAGGCAAAGTGGCCGCAGGAGTCTGCGCTATTCACGTCCGCTATGCGGAAAGCGATCGAGGATCGCTGTATTTCCGATATGAGGCGTCTGCCGCCTGTCTGGTTCCGCATTCCTGACCAGAAAGATGGATCAAGGGACGATGTGCGAGCCTTGAGCCAAGTGCCACTTGAAAGCGGAGATTTCTATCAATGTAGGCGCGGTTCGGTATTCCTTGGCTCTGCATCACCAGCTAAACTTATCAGATATAATTTTTAGATTGGACGCAAAGGTTCTGATGGCTCTCTCTCAGATACAGGTTATTCGTTCACTTGGGGATGCTTTGGGCTGGCTTGAAAAGGAAATCCAATGGGGAGTCAATCCTGCCGAATTGCGACACCTAACCGGCCGAATTGGCGAACTGTACGTCGCCATGAAAACCCGTGGCCAAATGGCACCGGAAGTCAATCAAAAGGGCTACGATGTTGTTTCAGCTGAAGGCGAACAGATATCCGTCAAAACTATCACGTCTACCCAACACGTTAGATTTAACAGAAACACTTTCGACGTTGTTCACCGTGTCGTCGTTCTACGATTGAATTTTGATGATGATGACATATCAATCGAGGAGGTCGCTGATATGTCATCATCTGATTTCCGTCTCTTATGCCGTGAAGGAGAAGGCGTCTATACTTACTCCCCACGTCAACAAAAAGTCTCCGTGCCCATACATGATCAGGGTGTTGTCAGGGAAGCTTCCTATGGAGCTTACAAAGTAATCGAATATGAAAGCGGCACAATCCAAGTGGAGAAAGACGGTATTCCCGAGAGGATCACAAAGCCAGCTTTGCGTGAACTAGCCACATCACTGAGTGTCAGTCTTTTCAACAATACAGGAAATAAGAGAAATACCCGCCAGCTTGGATCTGAAGTGATTTCGGCTATCAAAGCTTTAGAGAAGCCATAAAGTTAACAGCGTTTGAAAGCGCCTGCTGACATAACGGATTGAACAAATAATGTCCGCTGTCCGGTAAACGCTGAATCACGCTGAATCACGCTGAATGGCTAACATGAGGCGACTGCCGTCTGTCTGTTTTGGTTCGCTTGAGCAGACAGGCGAATTTGGGGGGAAACAGACAGTCGGCTATCGGGATAGAGTTACCGAAAACAGCCTTTCGCAGTGTTCACATTCATGGCAGGGAGTAGAACTATTCAGGTGATTTCGCCTACTTCACGACAAGTATCACGTCGGCGGCTAAATATTTTCTATAGTTCAAATGCAAGTTCCTTCCATTGGAAGGAACTTGCGGGAAAAATAGGGTATCAGCGAGCAAGCGGATAATCCGTATAGCCTTCTGCACCCTGCGAGTACCAGGTGCGGATATCGTCCTTGTTCTGGGGCAGATTGTCTTCCAGACGACGCACGAGGTCCGGATTGGCGAGGAAAGGCCGACCAAACGCAATGGCGTCCGCAACACCGGTAGCGACTGTCTCGATCGCTTCTTCCCGTGTGTAGTCCTGATTCAGAACCAGCGGCTTCCTGAAGACTTCGCGGATCGGACCATGCAGCTTGGGCTGGTCGGTCTTGCCGAACGTGCCGTTCGGTCCGGGCTCGCGCAGTTCAAGGAAAGCGATATCGAGGTCATTCAGCAGCTTTGCGGCCGGCACAAAAACCTGCTCTGGATGACTGTCGATGCAGCCCTGCGTATCGCCATTGGGGGACAGCCTTACTGACGTTTTGTGCGCGCCAATCGTTGCGATCACGCGTTCGGTGACTTCACGCAGGAAGCGGATGCGGTTTTCCGGCGAACCGCCATATTCGTCGGAACGATGATTGGTGCCGTCCCGCAGAAATTCGTCGATCAGATAACCGTTGGCGGCATGAATCTGCACACCGTCAAAGCCTGCCTGAAGGGCATTGCGAGCAGCATTTTCGTAGTCGTTCAGGATGCGGGCAATGTCCTCCTTGGTGAGAGGGCGGGCGACTTCGGGAGCCTGCTTGCCATCGTACGTATGGAGGGCTTCAGGCGCTTTTGTCGCCGAGCAGGACACAGGTTGCTGGCCCGTCACGCTGGAATGAACCATCCGACCCATATGCCAGAGCTGGGCCACAATCTTTCCGCCCTTGGCGTGAACTGCGGCGGTGATGGGCTTCCAGGCTTCCACCTGTTCCTGCGACCACAGGCCCGGCGCATACGGCCAGCCAAGACCTTCGCGGCTGATCCCGGTCGCTTCTGAGATGATCAGACCGGCTCCGGCCCGTTGCGCGTAATATTCGGCCATGATGGGGGTGGGCACATGATCACGGGTGCTCCGACCGCGTGTCAGCGGCGCCATGAGAATTCTGTTTTTGGCGTAAATGCTTCCCAGTTCAATCGGCTCAAACAGGCTGGTCATGACAGATCCTTCTTAAAAGACGCAGTTCCTATGAATTTGGGAAGCCTCACGAGGAATACAACAGAAGGCTTACCACCTCGTCTGACTTGAGGTGAGCACTGCCTATCTGCTGAATTGGTGAAGCCGACAGGCAGATTTGGGGGGGAAGCCGAATGTCTGCTTCAGAACTGGCCTGATCATAAACTGCCACCATGGGAGCACGTATAGTCCTTGAATTTTCCATGAGGATTTTTCAGATTCTGACACGTGAGGATGAGGCCGTATAACTATTTCGGGTAATCTTCCGTCAAATGCAGAATCGACTGGCTGCGAAAAAAGTCAGGAGAACTAATTATCAAACGGAGAAAGTGCTTCAATAATTCGGCATTCTGAAATATTACCTCCCCCGCATGATTCTATCATCGTAGAAAGTTCATGGCGCAATGCGATGAGATCCGCAATTTTGCGCTCAATTTCTGCCATATGGTCACGAGCAATTCTATCAACTGTCTTACAATCCTGGGTTCCCTGATCCGTTAGGGATAATAGAGCTCTTACCTGGTCTAATGAAAAACCCAGATCCCGAGATCGACGAATAAAAGACAGTCTCGCGAGTGCCTCATCATCATAAGTGCGATAATTGCCATCGGTCCGCTGTGGCGGAGCCAGAAGACCGATCCGTTCGTAATAGCGGATCGTCTCGACTTTGGTATTCGTCGCCTTCCCCAAGGCACCAATCGATCGCATTCCCTGCCTCTTGACCCTGTAGTTGCTACAGGGAGCATACATTAAAACAGATGATTCGTCAGGGAGGCGCTGGATGGCAGGAGGATGCTGTGGTGGATGCACAGATACGCCGCTACCAATCAATAAATCATGGCGGAGAGCGCTCCTGATCGCGCTTTTTCTCAATGCCAGCATGTTTGCCGTTGAAGCTGGGGCTGGCGTGTCGGTTGGATCTGCATCCGTACAGGCGGACGCGATTGATTTCCTTGGCGACAGCGCCAACTACGCAATAAGCCTCAGTGTTGCCGGAATGGCATTGCGATGGCGAGCTGGCGCGGCCTTTCTGAAAGGCCTGACCCTGTTCATGGCTGGGCTATGGGTAATGGCCAATGCTGGGTGGATAGTAATGAACAGCAACCATCCGCCTCACCCAGACGCAATGGGCGGCATTGGTCTGCTTGCCCTCGCGGTCAATCTGGCCTGTGCCCTCATATTATGGACACACCGGAAAGGTGATGCCAACCGCCGTTCTGTATGGATCTGCTCTCGTAATGATGCGATCGGAAATGTTGCCGTTGTGCTGGCAGCTCTGGGCGTGTTTGGCACTCGTTCTGCGTGGCCGGATATTGCGGTAGCTGCCATCCTTGCGATGCTTGGTATTAGTGGAGGTGTGCAGATTATGCGACAATCGAGAGTAGAACTAACAGATAACAAATCAGATATATCACGACATATCAATGTATAAATCATATAATACTCTAGAATATATTAAGCAGGTAAGGAGACGCACACGCTATAATGCGGCATTCATTCTCCTGATTTTTCCCCTGCTCTGTGGCTGTACAAATAGTGATCACTCAAATATTTCGCCGGAATCAGATGTCCAGAAATTTTCCAGCCGTCAATTTACGGATGCCGGATTGCAAGAATTCATTACAAAAGTTCTCGGACCAAACGTATCGAGTCAGGAAAACGCATGGGGCATCACTCGCCTGACGCTTGCTACCTTGTATTTTCATCCCGATATCCTTGTAGCTAAAGCTGAACTGGAAACGGCTCGCGCTGGAATCAAGACAGCCGGTCAACTGCCCAATCCCAGTTTCACGGTGCTGGGTGGCCCATCGGCTCATTACGTCGGCTACGGCGCGTCAATACTGATCGAATTTTTCGGCAGGCGTTATCACCGTATCAAAGAAGCCAGATATCGGGCTGCCGTCGCGCAATGGGAAGTCATCAATACTGCATGGAAACTACGCAGCGACACGCGGTCTGCTCTTCTCGGCGTCTGGGCTGTATCCGGGCGCCTCAAGCTTGTGGAAGAGACTGCGGCAGCTAAACGCGAACTCTTTACCCTGGAACAGGCACGTTTTGATCAGGGGCGAGCATCCGCTCTCGAAATATCGCAGGTACGGACGGAAATGATCCATGCCGAGTTGTCTGTCAGTGATCTGCGGCGCGAGTATGCCGTCCGTAAGGCAGCTCTGGCAGGAGCAATCGGGGTTCCTGCCGAAGCACTTGATTCCATTGCTCTTGATACAAAAGCATTTGATGTCTGTCCCGACCTCATGGAATACCGCGATTCACAGGACATGAGATACCAAGCCGTAATGCAACGCGCGGATCTGCGGGAACTTCTTGCGTCTTATGACGCCGCCCGACAGGCTCTACGGGTCGAAGTTTCCCGACGCTATCCCGATGTCACCATCAGTCCCGCCTATAACTGGGATATTTCAAATCGCTTTGAGGTAAATCCCTCTCTGCAAATTCCGATTTTCAATCAGAACGAAGGCCCCATAGCTGAAGCTGTTGGGCAGGAGCATGAGGCGGCGGCTCGTCTCCGGCGTGCAGAGAACACGGTGTTTAAGTCCATCTCGCAGGCTACGGCCAATTACCGCGGCACGACATCAATTCTGCTACAGGCGGATGAACTTGCCAAAACCGTACGGGTAAGGCTGAACCAGATGCAGCACCGCCTTCAGTCAGGCGCAATCGACCGACCAACGATGGTTATGACTCATATAGAGCAGATTCAAGCAGAGACCGCTCTTCTTGAAGCAGAAATTCAGCAACGGCAAGCCATAGGTCAGATCGAAGATGGCATGCAGCAGCCCATTTTTGATCACACCAGTGCCGCGCAGGTTTCCGGCCTGCTTGAAAATAACCAAAGGAACTCACCATGAAAGCGAGGGCCTTCTGGCTGCCTCTTGTAGGTCTTTCTGTCTTCCTAGTTCTAAACGTGGCGGACATTGCTATTGCAGATGATGATGATCCACCAGTTTCGGTTCTTGGCGCAGAGGCGACCGTGACGGTCTCCCCGGAAGCAGTTACGAAGAGTGGCATCGCTTCTGCACGACCCAGCATCGTGCCTTGGAGAAAGTTGGTTCCCGCCTATGGTTACGTTCTGAACGCAACACAACTTATCACTCTTGTTAGTGATTATGCTGACATGAAAGCGCGGCTGGAGAGCATGCAGGCACAGCAGACGCTTGCCCGTGCGAAACTCGATCGTGACAAAGGACTGTATCGCGACCGGCAGAATATCTCTCAGGAACAATTCCAGGAGACAACAGCCAGATTTCAGTCCAACTCAGCTATGGTAAAAGCAGAACAGGTCCGGGTGAATAACGCACTTAATATTATCAGACAGCAATTTGGTTCGGTCATATCTGACGCTACCGAAAAAAATACAATTTTCATTACACAGTTACTTCAACAACAAGTGGTCTTGGTCAAGGTGACCCTTCCACCAGATACGGATCTACCAACCCCACCAAGTCAGGCGGATGTGACCGATTATGGAAACACGGGTGGACACGGGACAATGCTCCACTATTTGTCTCCTGTAACCATGACCGATCCTGCTATTCAGGGGCGTAGCTTTTTCTATTTTGCGTCGGCTGAAAGTCAGCTTGTCGCGGGCATGAATGTTTCCGTTCTCCTGCCTACCGAAGAGGAACGTCCCGGTATCCGGATACCTGCATCAGCTATTATCTGGCTGCAAGGTAAGTCGTGGATATACCGTGATAACGGACACGGAAAATTTACACGCCTACCCCTTACGACCGACGTGCCGGACCGAGAAGGTGGCTACCTGATCCAAGATACTCCAGGACAAATCACACACGAAACGCAAATCGTCGTAGAGGGTACGCAATTACTTCTGTCTGAAGAATTCCGAGCTCAGCTTGAATCAGGAGACGATGACGACTGATGACGGGACGTTCTTTCAGCCTTCAGGCAGCTATTATCGGGTTTTCGATCCGCTTCCGGGGCGTGGTTATCGCAACCGCATGTCTGTTGTTCTTCTATGGCCTGTATGGCTTGAGACATGCCAGCTATGATGTGTTTCCGGAATTCATTCCGCCACGGGTCACGATCCAGACCGAAGCCGCTGGTTTTACGCCGGAACAGGTCGAAACATTGGTTAGTCGCCCAATGGAAATTGCCCTGACCGGCCTCCCGGGTATTCAGCGCGTGCAATCGACTTCGATTCAGGGACTGTCAGTCGTCAACGTCCTGTTTGCGACATCGACCGATATTTATCGCGCCCGGCAACTGGTCGGGGAACAAATGAATGTTGTTGCACAGCAATTGCCAGCCGGTGTTCATGCTCCGACTATGACGTCACTGACCTCATCCGCCGGTCTGGTACTGGTGATTGGTCTGACGTCGGAACAACAGTCCCTCATGCAGTTGCGCACGCTTACTGACTGGTCATTGAGGCCGCGTCTGCTGGCGTTGCCTGGTGTGGCTGGAGTCAGTGTGTTTGGCGGGGAGCGTCGGTCACTCCAGATACAGGTACATCCAGACCAACTCATCTTGCATCATATCGGACTTGATGACGTCCTTGCGGCTGCCCAGGAAGCAACTGGCATACAGGGGGCCGGCTTTATTGATACCCCGAACCAAAGAGTCGTTCTTCAGTCTGACGGTCAGGCCCTGACGCCAGAAAGTCTGGCCCGCACTGTGATTGTCCGCTCTGATAATGGTGCTGTCACACTGGGCAGTATTGCCACTGTAACTGAAGCCCCTATTCCCGCCTTCGGCGCGGCCAGTATCGAGGGAAAGACAGGCATTGTGGTTAATATATGGGAACAGTACGGTGCCAATACGATGGCTGTGACCCGGGAAATCGAGGCGGCACTTACCGATTTCCGCCCGCAATTGCAGGGACAGGGGATTACATTGCATGCTGACCTGTTCCGACCCGCCAATTTCATTACGACCGCATTGGGGAATGCCACACAAGCATTGCTTCTGGGCGGTTTTCTGGTGGTTGCCGTAATCTTTCTTTTCCTTTTTGACCTGCGAACCGCTGCAATCTGTTGCGCCACCATACCTTTGGCTATTCTGATAGCCCTGTCGTTGCTGGAGACACTCGGGGTTACTTTGAATGCCATGACCCTGGGGGGGCTTGCTATCGCCATCGGCGAGGTCGTGGATGACGCCGTGATCGGGGTCGAAAATGTTACACGCCGATTGCGTGAAAACCGGCTTCTGGTCCAGCCCGCATCTACAGCGCGCGTCGTACTCGATGCATGCGTTGAAGTCCGCAGTGCAGTGGTTTACGCGACCTTTGCTGTCATTATCGTTTTCTTGCCTGTCATCGCCCTTCCCGGACTTTCGGGACGACTGTTTGCTCCACTGGCAACAGCTTATGTTCTTGCGGTCATGGCTTCTCTTGCCGCTGCTGTAACCGTTGTACCTGCACTCTGCGCATGGCTCTTGGCGACGCCTGGAGAAACCCGGAGAGAGCCCCCCCTGGCAGGATGGACCGCCAGAGCTTATGAACGTCTTCTGGCCAGATTAATGCGCCATCCCCGATTTGTTATAGGCGGGATGATCCTGACCACCTTGATAGGGTTTGCGGCCCTTCCATTCCTTGAAAGCGATTTCATTCCTGATTTCAAGGAAGGTCACCTTATCATTCATATGACGGCTGCTCCGGGGACTTCCCTGGAACAGTCTCTGAAATTAGGTAGACAGGTTACAGAAAAACTTCGTCAGCTTCCCGAAATCCGTTCGGTTGCTCAGAGAGTCGGACGCGCCTCGCTGGATGAGGACACGTATGGACCACATACCAGCGAGTTTGAGGTTGATTTGAATCAGGTGGATGGGAAGGCTTCCCGACAGATTGATGCCCGCGTTCGCAAAGCGCTTGACGGGTTCGTTGGGGCCAGTTTTTCTGTCAGTAGTTTTTTGACGATGCGCGTAAACGAAACCCTTTCTGGTTCGTCTTCGGCTGTGGCAATCAATATTATTGGCGATGATCTGGATGTATTGGATATCCAGGCAAATAATATTGTCCGCATGTTGCATCAGATACATGGCGCAACAGATGTCCGGATAGAAGCACCCCCTGGTGTTCCGGAACTTGCTATTCGGCTACGCCCTGCTGATCTGGAGCGCTGGGGGCTTCGGTCGGCGGATGTACTCCGATCCATCCATACAGCCTGGCAGGGTGAAACCGTGGGGCAGATATACGAGCGTTCTGCGGCTTTTAATGTTATGGTTCGTCTTGATGACGCAAGTCGTAATGATGTTGCGTCTGTCGGCTTCCTGCCACTGCATACTGTTCACGGAAACTACGTACCACTCCGCGCTGTCGCAGACATATATGAGACGAACGGTCGCTATCAGGTGTCACATCTGGGAGCACAGAGAACACAGACTGTCACCGCAAATGTTACAGGACGATCAGCTCAATCTTTCGTTCAGGACGCACGCACGGCTATAGCAAAAAATATCAAACTGCCTCTTGGAACCTACGTTCAGTTTACATCCGCAGCGGAAGCTGAATCACAATCACGCAAGGAACTGTTTATAAATTCCGGGCTCGCTGCCATAGCGGTCATGATTCTGCTCTCAATAATCACACAAGGATGGCGCAATCTCGCTCTGATACTCGTCAATCTTCCCTTCGCATTTGTCGGCGGCATTCTGGCAATCATTGTTTCCGGCACAACGCTAACTCTTGGGGCAACAGTCGGCTTCGTTACTCTATTCGGGATTACGCTTCGGAATTCGGTGATGATGATTTCGCATTTTGAGACTTTGGTCGAGCGGGAACATCTCACATGGGGAGTAACAACAGCGCTCCGGGGGGCCAGAGACCGCGTCGTCCCCGTACTCATGACATCGCTCGTTACGGCGCTTGGACTGGCGCCTCTGGCTGTTGATATGAATGCGCCTGGGCGGGAAATCGAAGGACCTATGGCAGCTGTCATTCTTGGAGGGCTCATGACATCAATGATACTTAACCTGTTTGTTTTGCCTATTCTTGCTGTCAAATTTGGTAGTTTTTCTGAAAACGAAACGGGAGTTCCGGAAACCTTGTTCAAGTGACAGGTATGGGCCACTGCTGCACAGAACTACTTGAAGATTATGTCCGATATGCCAATAGAACCCAGAATGAAAACTGCTTCCGTATCACGCTCGGCCACCATTCGGTCTGGCTCGACCTTCTGGTTGGGTTCGGAATTGCCTTCATGAATCTTGACGCTGTCCAGAAAATCTGGATTGCCGCCCGCACCGAACATCATCGTGTCAAGGCCGAAAACCGAAAGCATCGTTGCCCGATCCAAATGATTTATACTCCCTGCCCAGTGGCTTCGGGCGTGTCTTGCTACGGCCAACCTAAGCGCCTGTATTCTTGCTGGTTATTTCCCATAACGATCACCCCACTCTCGGCTCCAAGTGATAGCGGGGGACTGCGCGGACTATGTCCGTTATGCGAAAGGCGAGCCAACCCACTTTTATGTCCGACATAAAGGCGTAAGCGGAATGCCTGGATCTGTCCGCGTGGTTGTCGGGACTTCTGCTTGATTGGCAGATTTATCATCATCTTCTGGTTTTCGACACACGGGGCCTGTCGAATGACCTGATTCGTTGCAGTAAAGTTCTCCGAGATTCCAAGGGATTACAAACACCTTAATTCTTGACAAAATCACCAAGATTATAGCAAAATTACCCTGAATAATGGCAAAAGTTGGTATTGCATGCCGCAGCCACAGAAACCCACGCAATCGCTGACATCGCCTTCGGATGCTGACTGGGCTGAGGCGGTTCGACGCGAGGCTGTTATTCGCCCCCTGTTTGAGACTTCTCATCTCAAGTCGCATCGGGTTGCTGAGGCTTCGCGGCAGCTTGGCTTGAGCACGCGCCGCATCTATGGGCTTTTGTCGGCATTCCGGCAGAACCCGGTAACGACGTCCCTGCTATCTCGGAAACCAGGTCCTCAAAAGGGAGTTCGGCAGCTCGATGCCGAAGTTGATGCCCAAATTGAGACGGCGATCGAAAATGTCTATCTCAAAAGGGAAAAGCCAACTCTGAAAAAGCTCCTGCGGGACGTTTCTCAAAATTGTCGTGCGCGAGGATTGCCTTCGCCTTCGATGAAAGCGATCCGTGCTCGGATTTCTGCACGCAGCTTGCGGGAACGTATTAAAGCGCGTCACGGGGCCGAAGCTGCTGGTGATAAATTTCGGCTCGTCCAGATCGGCTTGCTTACTGAGCGGCCGCTTCACGTTGTCCAGATCGATCACACTAAAGTCGATATCATGTTGGTCGATGATGTCACCCGAGCGTGCATTGGCCGCCCTTGGCTGACGTTGGTCTTGGACGTGCATACACGCATGGTGCTCGGTCTATATTTGTCGCTTGACGCTCCCAGCGCGACATCGGTCGCCTTAGCGGTTTCGCAAGCGGTCCTACCGAAGGCAGATTGGCTTGCAGATCGGGGTATTGAACTCTCCTGGATTGCACATGGATTACCTGAGGTTATTCATGTTGATAATGGCAGGGAGTTTCATTCCCGTGCCTTTGAGCGTGGGTGCCAGCAGTATGGTATCCGTATCGCCTATCGCCCGCCGGCCACCCCTCGCTTTGGTGGTCACATTGAGCGGCTGATGGGCACCCTGATGGGACGGGTTCATGCCTTTCCCGGGTCGACCTCATCCAATGTTGTTGCGCGTGGCAATTATGATTCCGAAGCCACGGCGATCCTGTCGTTTCGGGAGTTCGAACGCATCCTAGCTTTTGAGGTGCTGGGGCCCTATCACAATGAAATTCATTCTGGCTTAGGCCGCACACCGGCTACAGCGTGGACAGACGGTGTCTCCAATATGAATTTACGTGCTCCGTCGGACGCTGCGGCATTGCTGCTCGATTTTCTACCTTTCGAAGAGCGGATTATTCGTCGCGACGGCGTCCGGATGTTTGGCATCGTCTATCAGGATGGCGCCTTGGCGCACCTAGTGGATCACGGCCCTGGCAAGCTGCGAGTCAAATATGATCCCCGTGATCTCAGCGCGGTATTTGTCGAGTTGCCGACCGGCGGCCATGTTCGGGTGCCATACGCAGACCTTGGTCGCCAGCCTATTACGCTTTGGGAGCATCGAGAGGCAATCCGCAGGCTTCGTGCAGAAGGGCGTCGAGGTGTCGACGAGCACGCCATTTTTGCAGCTGTTGCCGAGCAGAGGCGGGTGCTGCTGGAGGCGAAGTCACGCAGCAAGGCAGCACGCCGTGCGCTTGCGCGGCTAGGAAGCGCCGAATGCGCGGCGATGCAGGCCAGACCGAACGGGGAGCGGCTGGGTGGGGATCTGCATGATGACGACGCCAAAGTGCCCATGCCTGCTGAGGGCGAAGCCAGTGGCGTGGAATTCTGGTGATGGCAATGACTGAATGCGCTCACCTACCTGAAGATGTGCGACCGATTGCCAGACTCGATGCCGAGGCACGGATTGCTCATATCCGCGCCGAACGGTGGGTGCAGCACGCCGCCGCTGATCGGGTTCTGGGGTATTTACAGGAGGCGCTTGAGCAACCACCACGTGAGCGGATGGAGAATGTTCTGCTGGTCGGCGAAAGCGGCATGGGTAAGACCATGCTCGTTCGCAAATTCGAGCGGCAGAATACTACTCAATTTGATTCCACTGTAGGAATTCAGCGTAAGCCCGTCGTCGTTATGCTGATGCCGCACCAGCCAACGGAAGTACAGTTCTTCAACCAGCTCCTTCAGGCATTGAACGCGCCCTCGCCAAGCCACTTCACACACGGCTTTCCAGTGCGAGATCCGGCCGTGCGGTTATTGCGCCAACTTGGCACACGCGTGGTCGTCATCGATGAACTCAATTCGCTATTGGCCGGATCAGCACGGCAACAGCGCGTATTCCTCCAATTGCTGCGCTTCCTGTCCAACGAGCTGCGTCTTGCCTTTGTAGGCGTTGGTGTGCCGGAAGCCCGCCACGCCTTGCTTTCCGACAGCCAACTACGGAGCCGGTTCAGCGATATTGAGCTATCGCCTTGGGTGCTCGGCGAGGATATGCGCGACTTTATTACGCGGCTGACCTGGAGCTTGCCGCTGCGCGAGCCGTCGCCAGTAGATTCTCCAAAACTTCGACGCCTTCTCTTGGAGCGGACCGGTGGGATCACGCTTGGCATGTGCAAAGCGTTCGAGCGTGCAGCCATTGCCGCGATTCACGCTGGGCGCGAGAAGATCGAACTGCGAAGTTTCGAGGATCCCGAGATTTGGCGCGGTGTGGCCACGCCTGGCCGTCCAGTCGGCCTATCCGCTCGTAATCGTGCGAGGCAGGCTTTGCTATGACCATAGTTCCGCTTCCCATCGTGCCGCGGCCGCACGACGATGAGGCGTTGTCATCCTGGATAGGGCGGATCGCGGCACGGTACGATTTGGAGGCCGACAATCTTCTGACTCACGTGACCGGTTGGAGCCGCTCGACCGTGGGCGCTGCAGAGAGGCTTGATTATCATAAGAATGCAGGGTTGGAAGTGGCGTTGGCTCAAGCGACCAGCGTTGCGCCGGAAACGATCAGCATGCTGCGGATTGCTGGCGAGGATGGCAGTGCTTCGTCTTGGCATCGCACGACTGTTGTTTGGTGTCCGGACTGTGTGCGCGATGATCTTTCGACGCGGAGAGAGGTTTATGGGCGCGCAATTTGGCGGCTAGGATGTTGCGTTCTGTGCCCGCAGCACCAAGTCCTTCTTGAAGATGCTTGTCGCCGCTGTACTTTCGAGGGGAAATGCGGTTTCTACTGCTCCGACGGTTTCCATGGTTTGGCTTGCAGAATCTGCACCCGTCCTGTCGGGCCGGTTCGAGGGTGGCAGGCTGAGGAGCAGCGGCATGAGTATATAGGCGCTTTCGGCATCTGTATCACCCCTTCGTTGAACCGGTTGGTTTTGGCGTTGCAGAGGGATCTGCAGGCTGCTCTTGGGGGCGCCAAGCTAAAACGGTCGTGGGGATTCACACGCTCAGCCCAAGCGCTCCTATCGGCTATTCTCGATCTGACGCTCTGTTTGGTTTTTGCCACAAGGGTGCGCTGTGAACCACGGATCCTTCTGCCTGAGTGGAAACCCGGGCAGGCATTTGCCCCGGTTAGCGAGCCGATCACATTAGCTGCATTGCCGCTTGGAGCCGCCTATGGCGTAATTGCGATTGCCGCTGCAGCGTTGAGTAGCCTTGAGAGCGGCAAGCAATGTCACCATTGGAGGATCTGTGGCCGTACCACGGTGGTTATGGATGCCACGTCCCTGATGGTATGGCTGCCGACAGCAATACGGAGATGGCTTCGATCTCGGGCGATCCAGTGGGAACAGCCGGCGGGGGCAGCGCTTTGCACCGTCATCGCGGCTGTTGAAAAGGGAGCATACCCGTCATGATTCTTGCCATTCTGTTAATCGGCGTGTTCATGGCTGAGAGCGTGAGGCTACTACTATTGAACGGTGGCGCTGCATCGTTCGCTCGGTGTTGCCATTCTTGAGTGCGTACTGTTACGTCTTGCGAACCGCCTTACACTCACTGCCACCGGCACTTCCGAGAGAACTGCTGCCAATAACGCTGCCTTGTTTTATGGTCTGATCCGGCCGGACAGCATGCGGCAGAGTGTGACCGAAACAGAGATGCTCAATCGCTCGAAATGGTAAGGCGTATTAGGGGGGTAAACAGAAGGTCGGTTATGGGGTGGTAAATTGCTTGGCGCGGACATTCCGTAAAGGCTACGTGGTCCAGAGCGTCGGATAATATTGAATATCCATGTTTAGGTCCGCAGTGGTGAGCATCACAGACCTCCTCAGCAGTATTTGCCCATCTGATCCTTGATAGACTGTAGTTCGGGTGGGGCATCTGTTTATTCAATAACTAGGGAAGTATCAGGAAAATTAACCATCTAACATTGCTAAAGCACGCGCTAATTCCTGAGCATTAGGAAACATCACCCCTCCAGTTTCTTCACTTTCTGCCCTAAGAAGATTCCAAGCCGTTTCGCCATCCGTCTGTTTAATCATTGACAACAATGGCGCACCATGAGGCATTAATTTACGTATCTGATTCCAATGGATACCATCTGCCAGAACGTATCCTTTTTCTGAGCTGCAGAATTTCACTTCGCCGCCGCAAACTTCAACCAATTCCCTGTCTTCATTCAAGTGCATTGAAATGAAAGTATGAGGCCACAATGAGATATCTTTATGCTCCCAATCAATATACATCCAATTGTCATCTATAGCGTTTACTGCGTCTTTTTCCCCTGGGTTTTTCTTTATTGCATCTTTTCGAACTATTTCACGTTCTTCTTCAGTGGTCTCGGTTTCGGTGATAACAAAACCGATTGATTTGAATCCGTTTGCGTTACGCGCGACGAAATCAAATAATGACCCGGGCAAATGTGGTCGTTCACGCAAATCCCACTGTGATGAGAGGAGACGCTCAGCGCGGACCAGCGTTTTTTCATCAACAATAGCTGCATCGTTAAATAGATTATCAAACCAGACTAGTGCGGCGGCCCACTGCTTTGACTGCGGCGGGAAAAACGAACCCGCTTCAATAAAGGCAGCTGGTCCGTGAGTAACGCCAATCCCATTTGCCGAAGCATTTGCTGAACTGACGACCATTCCAGCATCGCTAAGGTAAACCTTGGCATGCAAATTGTCATCATGCCTTATCTCGGGTTTATCTGGTGCGCCAAGTGCCCTTATAGCGCGCGGATTTGTGCCACCCATTGCAAGGTTACAGACTATTTTTGCTTTGCGAAGTCGAATGGCAATACAGGATTTCGTTTGTAGGCTATTAACAAGTGTTTCCCCCCAAAATGCTACTGCACATCTAATATTTTCTCCATCGATAACTTTCAAAATAGCCTTCGAAAGTTGGCGGCCTGAAAGAAATTCTATGCTCAATGAACTTATCCTTTAATTATGTCATATCAGTTATAATTAATTAGGGAACCTCACCTATCCCGAGTCAATTTCATTGTTTATCAGTCCATTATTACAATGTCCGCTATTAAGAAATAACTCACTATAATCGAGTGACGGGTATGAGGCGTAAGCAGCCTGTTCAGTGTAAAATATTCTTGAGGCAACGGAATAAGACGAAGTGTTCGTTCCAGGGAAATTCTATACAGAATCAAGAGGGTCAGAACCGAACACATACTTGCGGTATGATCAAGTGCTCTCAACGCTCAGGAGGCAGATTGTGGGCTGCTACGGAAGGTGAGGCCGAGGCGCTCAGCGCGGACTAATAAGTGCTTGACCGAGGAAGGATGCCAGCGCGTACCGCCGCGCGGAGTTCTTTCGTGCATGGCTTCGAGCTGGGTAGCAATTTGCTGCAAGGTGCGATCGGGTGCTGCCGCTTTGATCCCGGCGACCAGACGAATCAGCCGATCATCGCCATGCTGTGGTCGGGCGCGGTCCAGCAGGCTGTTCTCCACAATTCCCTCACTGGCCAGTCGCCGGACCGTTCGACGCAATCGTTCCGCGGTCCATGGTTTTCCCGGAGTGTGAGGCGAGGAGCTAGGGTGTCCACGATTCAGGACACGTACGACATCACCCCAAGGGTGACTTGACCGAGCGGGCCAGACGATCGAGCCGGACCACGACCAAGGTGTCACCAGCGTTCATATCCCTTAGCAGGCGTATAAGCACAGGGCGGTTCCGGTCGGCACCGGAGGCATGTTCCTCGAAAATCATCGTGCAGCCAGCGTCGCGTAGCTCATTCAACTGTGCGTCGGTGCCCTGATCGTCTGTGGAGACGCGAGCGTAGCCAATTAGACGGCCGCCAACGGGTGTTTTTCCAGGTTTGGGTGGCACCACGGCGACGAAGCTCCTTCTGAGTCCATTTTTACAATTCAAGAAGACATTCGTAAACGATCGTTTGCAAAGGTGGCCAAGCCACCTGCGCGTGCCGACGGTCGTTCGTATAGATTCAAGTGCAATCAACCAGGGTATTTTTTGTCAGGAATGAGGGAACATTTTGCAGTCAATTAGGCTTCAAAAAACGGCCCGAAGCAGCGTCAATGTGATCTTTGTCATCATCCAGGGAAACGCGACACGGGGCCTTTTTTTATGGTCTCCAACCTACTTGCGATAAAGGGAATTATCGCAAGTAGGTATGGGGAAGGGGGCCTGTTTTCGATAAAAGACAGAGTTTGAAGTTAATGGCCTAATAGAGTAAATCAAATAGAAGCTCACTGTTGAATGTATTATTACGAGACCGCTTATCTGTCTCATTTATCGTATCAATGGAGTTCAGCTTTTCTCCGCAAGTTGATTTCACGAGCAATAGGATTTGAGAGCGTTTGGAGGATCTGTTCCATGTTCGCCGATAAGTTTGCTACCAATACGATCAGTACGTGGACTTTGACGGTTACCTTGTAACGGAAACCCACAATCCCGCCCTTCCTACTCGACCAGACGGCTAGAATAGGCCAAAATGCAGCTCTATTTTGTTGTCATATTAAGGCTTTGTGTTCATGCCACGCGGTCGTCCACGTAAAAACCCTGATGCTGCCTCTGCTCCTAAGAAAACCACCAAAGCACGCAAGGCCAAGGCAGCGACCGCGACACTGGGCTTTGAACAGCAGATGTTTCTGGCGGCGGACAAGCTGCGCAAGAACCTTGAGCCTTCAGACTACAAACATGTGGCCCTTGGCCTGATCTTCCTGCGCTACATCTCCACCGCGTTTGAAGCCCGGCATGCTAAACTGATGCTGGAAGACCCGGCAGCAGCGGAAGATCCTGACGAATATCTGGCCGAGAATATCTTCTGGGTGCCGGAGACAGCTCGGTGGTCTCATCTCAAGGACAATGCCCGCTCGCCCAATATCGGCAAGAT
The DNA here is from genome assembly GCF_008690365.1 of Acetobacter sp. DmW_136. NCBI lineage: Bacteria > Pseudomonadati > Pseudomonadota > Alphaproteobacteria > Acetobacterales > Acetobacteraceae > Acetobacter > Acetobacter sp. DmW_136. The sequence goes on along the minus strand of NZ_VHON01000031.1, from coordinate 8,449 downwards.
GATTGATGAGGCCATGCTGGCCATCGAGAAAGCCAACCCGGAACAGCTCAAGGGCGTGCTACCCAAGGATTACGGACGCCCGGCCCTTGATACCGTCATGCTGGGTGAGCTGATCGACCTGATCTCCGATATCGGCATGGGCGATACGGACGATAAGGCGCGGGACGTGCTGGGCCGGGTCTATGAATACTTCCTTGGCGGGTTTGCTGGAGCCGAAGGCAAGCGTGGAGGCGAGTTCTACACGCCTTCCAGCGTGGTGCGCACGCTGGTTTCCATGCTCGAACCTTACAAGGGCCGGGTGTATGACCCGTGTTGTGGCTCTGGTGGCATGTTCGTGCAGTCTGAACGCTTTGTGGAAACCCATGGTGGCAAGCTGGGTGATATTGCCATTTACGGGCAGGAGAGCAACCACACCACTTGGCGTCTGGCCCGCATGAACCTTGCCGTGCGCGGTATTGGCGCGGATATCCGATGGAACAATGAAGGCAGCTTTCTTCGCGACGAGCTGAAAGACTTGCGCTTTGACTATATTCTGGCCAACCCGCCGTTCAACGTGTCGGACTGGTGGAATGCCTCGCTGGAGGAAGATCCGCGCTGGCAGTATGGCAAGCCGCCTGCGGGCAATGCCAACTATGCGTGGCTTCAGCATATCCTATGGCATCTGGCTCCCAATGGCACGGCTGGCGTGGTGCTGGCGAATGGCTCCATGTCCTCCAACCAGAACAGCGAGGGCGAAATCCGCCGCCGGATGGTAGAAGCCGATGTGGTGGACTGCATGGTGGCCCTACCAGGACAGCTTTTCTATTCCACCCAGATTCCGGCCTGCCTGTGGTTCCTCACCCGCACCAAAAAGCAAAAGGGCTGGCGAGACCGGCGCGGAGAAATCCTGTTTATTGACGCCCGCAAGCTGGGCACGATGGTTGACCGCACTCGCCGGGAACTGACGGACGAGGACGTGGCCCGCATTGCCGACACCTACCACGCATGGCGTGAAGAAAAGGACGCGGGTACCTATGAGGATAGTCCGGGCTTTTGCAAATCCGCTACACTTGACGAGGTGGAACAGCACGGCTTTGTGCTGACGCCGGGCCGCTACGTGGGGGCAGAGGAAGTCGAGGAAGATAGCGTACCGTTTACCGAACGCTTTGCAGCCCTTGAGAAGACCCTGAAAGAGCAGTTTGCGCAGGCCGACGCACTGAACGCGAAAATTACCGCCTCCCTCAAGCTAATCGTGCAAAAGGAGAGTGCATGATGCTGTATCTCACCCCACTGGAACGGGCGCTTGACCGGTTGAAGGAAGGCTGGGCGCGTCACCTTGTCCAGCCAGACGATGAGCAACTGCGGGACGGACTGATCCAGCGTTTCGAGTTTACCTATGAACTCAGCCACAAGACCCTGAAGCGCTTTCTGGAAGCCAATTCAGCCTCCCCCGACGAATATGACCGCATGGGCTTTCCGGACATGATCCGCTCCGCCAACGAGGCCGGGTTGCTCAAAAGCGCATGGCCCCAGTGGAGCGTGTTCCGCAAAATGCGCAACCTGACCAGCCATACTTACAACGAGGCCACAGCCAAACAGGTTGTGGCCACCATTCCAGACTTTATCGCAGAAGCCGAGTTTCTGCTGGCCACGCTGAAAGAGCGCACAGCGTGACGGAGCAAATCGACATCACGCCTGAAGAGCGGGCCATTGTGTTGCGGATACTCAACGAGATTGTGCCCGACCGCGAAGTGCGGGCGTTTGGCTCGCGTGTCACAGGCAAGGCCAAGCCATTTTCTGATCTCGATCTGGCAATTATGGGTGATAAGCCTTTGTCTTTGGAAATACGAGCACGGCTGGAGGAAGCCTTCTCAGAGTCAGAACTACCATGGAAAGTGGATGTTTTAGATTGGGCTCTGACAGAGATAATATTTAGAAAAATTATTCAAAAACAGTCTTTTCCAATAAAAAATAGAGTTTTTCAGTAATGGAAATTGTAAATGTACCATTTAATGAACTTTTGTCATTCGTTGTTGATAATAGAGGAAAAACCTGCCCTACAGCAGAAACAGGTATACCTTTAATTGCAACAAACTGCATCTCTAATCAGACATTATACCCGACCAAAGAAAATGTTCGTTATGTCGACAAGAATACATACGATACTTGGTTTCGAGCACACCCCCAACCCAATGACATAATTTTTGTTCTCAAAGGTTCTCCAGGACGATGTGCTTTAACACCTAATCCAGTAGATTTTTGTATTGCTCAGGATATGGTTGCCATTCGTCCTGATAAACAGAAAATTGAACCGAATTATTTGTTCGCAGCCCTGAGATCTCCTTTTATTCAAGATGCTATTGAACGTATGCACGTTGGAACGATGATTCCACATTTCAAGAAAGGTGATTTCTCTAAACTTCTAATCCCTATACCCGACAAAAAGATTCAGAAGTCTATCGGCGATATCTATATAAAATTTGAACAGAAAATAGACCTCAACCGCCGGACGAACGAAACGCTGGAGGCGATGGCGCGGGCGTTGTTTCGGGACTGGTTTGTCGATTTTGGCCCGACACGGGCAAAAATGGCCGGAGAAGCCCCTTATCTCGCACCAGAACTATGGGAACTCTTTCCCGACAGGCTGGATGATGAGGGTAAGCCAGAAGGATGGCATATTTCACCCATCGGCGATGAAACTGATATTGTTGGCGGATCAACTCCGAGCACCAGCAATTCAATTTTCTGGAATGGTAACCATTACTGGGCCACACCCAAGGACTTGTCTGGCCTTAATTCTCCCGTTCTTTCCGATACCTCCCGCAAAATTACAGACGAAGGCCTGACACAAATTTCTTCAGGGCTTTTACCTTCTGGCTCTGTGCTTCTTTCGTCACGAGCACCAGTTGGCTACACAGCAATCACAACAGTCCCGCTTGCCATCAATCAGGGCTTTATCGGGGTAAAATGCACGCAAAGCTTATCCGCTCCATACGTCTTGCTCTGGATGAAGGAAAGTATGGAACTGATTTTGCAAAATGCGAATGGTTCAACATTCCAAGAGATCAGCAAAAAGAATTTTCGTCCTCTTCCCATCATAAAGGCGTCACACGACCTGCTCAAAGCGTTTGATACCCAAAGTCAGGGCATATTTGATAAGATTATCGTAAGTGACGCAGAATCACGCACTCTGACCCAACTCCGAGACCTTCTCCTCCCCAAACTCATGTCTGGTGAAATCAGCATCCGGGATGCTGAAAAAATGGTGGAAGACGCGGCATGAGCTTTCTGTCCGAAAACGAGATCGAAGACTGGGCCTGCGATATTCTGCGCGAATGTGGCTACACCATTGTCTGGGGGCCAGAGATTACTCCCGGTGGCAAAAAGCCCGAGCGTGCATCGTTATCGGACGTCATTCTGGAAAAACGCCTGCGGGCAGCCATAGACAGGCTAAATCCACCCCTTCCCCAAGCCTCGCGCGATGAAGCCCTGCTGGCCCTGATCCGCGAAGACACACCCGACCATGTGGACGAAAACCGCCGCCTGCATGACTATCTGGTCAATGGTGTGCCGGTGGATGTGGTGCGCGAGGATGGCACCCAGTCTGGCGATCGGGTGCGCCTGTTGGATTTTGAAAACCCGGAAAACAATGATTTTCTTGTCGTGCGCCAGTTCGTCATTGAAAAGGACGAGGCCAACCGCAGGCCAGATCTTGTGCTGTTTGTTAATGGCATGCCGCTTGGCGTTGTAGAACTTAAAAGCCCCAGTTCCGAGAACGCTACGCTGGATTCAGCCTGGAACCAGTTCCAGACCTACCGCAGCCTTATTCCCTCGCTGTTCCGCTTCAATGAAGCGTTGATGATTTCAGATGGTACCGAGGCCCGCATTGGCTCACTGACCGCCGACCGTGACCGCTTCATGCCATGGCGCACTGTGGATGGGGAAGAACTGGTTGCAAAGAATCATGAGGAAATGGAAACCGTGCTGCGCGGTGTGTTTACGCCTCGCTGGTTTCTCAACCTGATCCATGACTTCGTGCTGTTTGGCGAGAAAAACGGCAGCCCCATCAAAATTCTGGCAGGCTACCACCAGTTCCATGCCTGTCGAAAAGCCGTGGCGCAGACCGTGCGGGCTTCTGCCCCAGGCGGAGATCGCAAGGTTGGCGTGGTGTGGCATACGCAGGGGTCAGGCAAAAGCCTGCTCATGACTTTCTATGCTGGTGTGATTGCCCGCCACCCGGAGATGGAAAATCCTACCATCATTGTCCTGACAGACCGCAATGATCTGGACGACCAACTCTTCGCCACCTTCTCCGGCGCACAGGCCCTTTTGCGCCAGACACCGGAGCAGGCGGACAGCCGGGAAGATTTACAAAAACTGCTCCGGCGCAGCTCGGGTGGTGTGATCTTCACCACCTTGCAGAAATTCCAGCCCAAAGAGGGCGAAACCAGCCTGCCCATGCTGACCGATCGGCGCAATGTGGTGGTCATGGCGGACGAAGCGCACCGCAGTCAGTATGGGCTGGAAGCCAAATTCGACCGCCAGACGGGCAAGGTCTCCTACGGCTTTGCCAAACATATGCGCGATGCCCTGCCCAATGCGTCCTTTATCGGTTTTACCGGCACGCCCATTGAAAATGCTGACGTGAACACCCGTAGCATCTTTGGCGATTACATCGACATTTACGACATCGCACAGGCCGTGGAGGATGGCGCAACCGTGCCCATCTATTACGAAAGCCGCCTTGTGCGTATCGAACTGGATGAAGACCTCAAGGAAGAGCTTGACGACGAACTTGCCGATATTGTCGAAGGCCTTTCCGAGAACGAGGAGCACAAGCTCAGCCAGAAATACTCTCGCGTAGAAGCACTGGTCGGCTCGGAACCTCGCCTGCGTCGGATTGCCGAAGACCTTGTGACCCACTTTGAAAATCGCCTGACTGCCCTTGAGGGCAAAGGCATGATTGTGGGCATGAGCCGGGCGATCTGTGTGGCGCTCTATGATGAGATTATTCGCCTGCGTCCTGAATGGCACAGTGATGATGACAATGAAGGCGCCATCAAGGTGGTGATGACCGGCAGTTCATCCGACCCCGCAGCGTTCCAGCCTCATATTGGTAAAAAGCCCAAGGCTCGGCGAGAGCTTCTGGCAAAGCGCATGAAAGATAACAACGATCCGCTCAAACTGGTCATTGTGCGCGACATGTGGCTGACGGGTTTTGACGTTCCTTCCATGCACACCATGTATGTAGACAAACCCATGCGCGGGCATGGGCTGATGCAGGCCATTGCCCGCGTCAACCGTGTGTTCAAGGGCAAACCCGGTGGTCTAGTGGTGGACTATATCGGTCTTGCCCAGAACCTGAAGGCAGCTTTGGGCGAATACTCCGCCGGAGATCGCGAACAGGTCGGCATTGATGAAGGTGAGGCCATCCGCGCCTTGCAGGAACGCTACGAAATCGTGCGGGCCATGTTCAACCCCGGTCAGGCGGGTGGGTTTGACTACCGCCCCGCCTTGCAGGACGGCGCGACACCCAAAACCAAGCTGTCCATCATGGCCGGAGCGCTTGACCATATTCTGGGCCAGCAGCAGCGGGCCATGGCAACAGCCAAGAACGATGAAGACCGTAAAGCCGCTCAGAAACGCTACCCGGATGCCGTCAAGGCGCTCTCTGTAGCTTTTGCGTTGGCTTCCGCCAGCGATGAAGCCGCCAGACTGCGTGATGAAATCGGGTTTTTCGAGGCAGTCAGGGCGGCACTGGTCAAGAGTGTGAGCAATGGCACCGATGGACGCAGTGCGCAGGAGCGCGAACTGGCCATCAGGCAACTGGTCAGCAAAGCGGTCATTTCCACTGATATCATCGACATCATGGAAGCCGCTGGCATTGGAAAGCCTGATATTTCCATCCTCTCGGACGCCTTCTTGCAAGAAGTGCGGGAAATGCCCCAGCGCAATCTGGCCATTGAAGCGCTCAAAAAACTGCTGGAAGGCCAGATACGCAGCCGAACCCGCTCCAACATCACGGAAGCCGAAGCCTTCTCACAACGGCTGGAACAGGCTGTCGCCCGCTACCATGCCAACGCCCTGACGTCCGCTCAAATTCTGGATGAACTCATCCGCATGGCACGTGACATGGCCTCCGCCCGCGACCGGGGCGAAGAACTGGGCCTGACACAGGAAGAAATCGCGTTCTATGACGCGCTGGCCCAGAACCAGAGCGCCAAGGAAGCTATGGGCGACCCCAGCCTACGGGTTATCGCCACAGCACTGGTGAAGACCATTCGGGAAAATGCCACAGTGGACTGGACCGTCATGGCGCAGGCACGCGCCAAGATGCGGACTTCCGTCAAACGTCTGCTTCGTCATTATGGATATCCACCGGACATGCAGGACGAAGCTGTACAGCATATTCTGCGTCAGGCCGAACAGTTTGCACCTACTTGGGCGGGAAAAGGAGAACTATAATCATGTCGATCATGGCGGGTTTGCTGCCGGTCAGTACTCAGGCAGTGTCAGCCATGATAGATCGGCACTAATCTGAATCGATGCTTTCGATCAACTGTCATCGTTCCAAGTCCGAATTTGCATACCCCGATACCGAAAAGATTACAGTGACAAGTCGTCCGGCTTACCTATCAATAAAGGCTAAAGGTATCATAGCTGTATATTACTCATACCAAGTCGATGACGTCGTAAAGAGGGGGCCGCGTTGATTGAAGAAATGAAAATCGCTGGATGCGCCAGCTATAGCGTAGGGGGGCAGAGTCTCACTGATCTTCGAAAGATCAATTTTATCTACGGTGCGAACGGCTCGGGCAAGACCAGCATCTCTCGTGTAATCGCGGCTCCGGCAAATCATTCGGGCTGCGCGATCCGTTGGACAAATGATCGACCTCTTGAGTGCCTTGTCTACAATGCCGATTTCGTGGAGCGGAATTTCCGGTCCAGCCTACCCGGCATTTTTACGTTGGGCGAGCATGATGCGGCTGTTCTGGATCAGATAGAGTCGGTGCGAAAGAAGATTGCTGAGATTGAGCGCGATATCAACGCGCGCAATATCGTACTTCGCGGCACCGATGGCACAAGCGGTAAGCTCAGGGAACGGTCCACACTTCGCGAGAATATCGAGAACGAATGTTGGAAGGTGAAGAACCGTCATGACGCTGATTTTCAGTCCGCCTTCACAGGCGTGCGCAACTCAAAGGCTCGCTTCTGCGACAAAGTCCTGAGCGAAAGGGCTTCCAATCAAGCGGCGCTTCATTCGCTCAATGATTTAAAGAAACGTGCGTTAGTCATCTTCGAAAGTGGTCTTACGCGGGAAAATGCGGTTCGTGTCCCAGATAGTGCCGAGTTAACCTGACTGGAGGCGTTACCGATCCTCGCAAAAAAAGTCGTCGGACAAGGTGATGTCAATATCACCGCTCTGATTGACCGTCTTGGCAACAGCGACTGGGTAAAGCAGGGCGTCGGCTATTTCGTAAAGAGCACGCCGCAATGTCCGTTCTGCCAGCAAGATGTAAACGCAGATCTCGCGAAGCGTATCGGCGATTATTTCGACGAGGCCTATGATCGCGATATCGCGGCTATCGCGCGTCTCGTCGCAGGGTATGAAGCGGCGAGCACGACCTATCTGCAGGTGCTCAATGAAATATCACAGACGAGTTCACGCTACATTAAAGCGGATCAACTGGCTGGGCTAGTTGAACGTGTGGCCATTCGGTTGGCCCTTAATAGGCAGCATATCGCACGAAAGCAGAAAGAACCGAGCGCCGTCGTCGTGATGGAGGACAACACTGACCTATTTGCAGAAATACGGAATTTTCTCACGGCCGCTAATGCGGCAATCAATGAACACAACCAAGCCGTCGACGATATACACAATCAGAAGACGATGCTCACTGCCGAAATCTGGAAATACCTCCTGGAAGAGACTAAGAGCATTTTAGATGCCTACCATTCCAGCAAGACAGCGGTGGACAAAGCGATCAACGGCATTGAGGCAAACCTGACAATCAAGCGCAACGAGCTTGCTGCCACGCAGCATACATTGCGCGAGCTTGAGAAGGGTATCACAAGTGTTCAGCCTACCGTGAGTGAGATCAATGCGTTACTAGCCTCATTCGGCTTTCGTGGCTTCAAGCTCGCTACTGCGGGCGATCAGGGGAATCTATATGAGATCGTCCGTCTTGACGGCAGCAATGCCGTTAGGACTCTGAGTGAGGGCGAGAAGACTTTCGTGACTTTCCTTTACTTCTACTATCTGATCCGTGGCAGCGTTTCGGAATCTGGGATGACGAGCAACCGGGTCATTGTGTTCGACGCGGAAATCTCACAGAAGGGTTGTACATCGGGTTAGATTATGAAAAAGTCTATTTTGTGTAAAAGAAATTTTCGTAAGCTATAAGAAAACCCGATGCAGACAGAGTGTAGCGCAGGCGCGTATGAATTTCCAGCCTCCTGTGGACGGCGT
>NZ_VHON01000030.1:0-86112 GCF_008690365.1 Acetobacter sp. DmW_136 | reverse complement strand
TCGTCAATATTCCAGATCGGGCTCCTGTGGGATGACTGAATTCTACAAAATGACCCGAAATTGCCTCAAGTGTGAGAAATCCGCGTCGAGCCACCGCTCCAGATCATCCGCCACAGTTATGGCCGAACCTATAAATGTACGAGCCCGTCCAAAACCATTTTGCGGATTAGCCGCCTGTGCCAATGTCCATTGGCGTCCACTGACCTTAGGGTCAAATTGACGCAAAACAGATTGGCTAGATTCTGTTTTTTGATAATGCAGAATATTATCAGGCGCTGTTTGAGAAAAATCTATGCCAGTCATAGATGAGTAATGGATAATTGAGGCTATAGGATCATAATATCCATAATATTCCTCAAATTTTTCCCATGCAGCTTTATCTGTTTCTGCCACCACAACAGCAACAGCTGTAATAAATTTTATGTTTTCCGGTTTTCTTCCATACTTAACTGCCAAAGAACGAATACGATGCACATTTTCCTTCACACCGCTTGCACCTGCTCCTACAACAAAAACAACTTCGGCATGCTTGGCAGCAAAATCTGAACCGCGGGCAGATGTTCCTGCTTGTAACACTACAGGCACACGCTGTGGACTAGGTTGTACAACATGTCCGTCTGGCACTGTAAAATAGTGGCCTTGATGCTGAATAGAATGCACCTTGGCGGGATCTGTATAAATACTTTTTTCTAAATCAATATTCCGGATAACAGCATTATCCTCCCAAGACCCTTGCCAAAGCTTGTAAGCAACATCCATAAACTCATCAGCAAGATTATAACGCTCATCATGGACCATTTGATGGCCTAGCCCAAGATTGCGCGCAGCACTTTCTTGCTGCGATGTCACAACATTCCAACCAATACGCCCATTGGTAAGATGATCCAACGTGCTGAACTTACGCGCGGCCTGATAAGGATGTTCATACGTTGTGGAAAGCGTAACGCCAAATCCGAGTTTTTTTGTTGCCGCAGCCATAGCAGAAACAAGCAAGAGTGGATCAATTAAAGGTGATTGAATACCATGCTTAAGAGAAGCCGCAGCACTTGCGCCATAAACATCAATCAACCCCAGAGCATCTGCTATAAACAAGCAGTCAAACCCAGCAGCTTCTAGAGATTGTGCAAGCTCAACCCAATACTCAATGCTTGTATATCTATATGTTCTATCTCGTGGATGCCGCCATAGCCCGTAATTAAGGTGTGATACGGTTGCCATGGTGAACGCATTGAGAATGATCGGATCTGTTTTTTGTGCCGTATAAGCCATACTGCGATTTCCAAATAAGAAATGGTAAAATGGACGTTCAGACAGCCCCTACACGCCACTGACCAGATGGGAGATTGCCGTTTACCAAGTAGTCCCCCACAATTCTGGTGCGATAGACACGTGGATTATGGCAACCAATTGTACGGATATTACGCCAATACCTATCCAATGCAGCGCTACGCAGCGTTGCCGTGCCACCCAAGGCATCAAACAACAAAGACGTTGCATTTAACGTAAGCGGGAAGATAATTTCCTGAGCTTGCCACACTTCAAGTTCTGCCTTGATAATATCTGACCCTCTATCTTCCCCCTTCTTATCCGCCGCTGCCTGCAGTGCTTCTGCTGCGTGCCTGACAATGGATCTGGCAGCATGCGCAGCAGACGCAACCTGGCCTACAATTTCCAGAATTTGAGGGTCTTGTGCAGGTAATTCGTGGTTAGCGTGGCTAAAGGCACGTTTTCTACTTTTTACAGCTCCCGCAATATCCAAAGCCGCAGCTTGCGTAATGCCTGCTACTGTTGCGAGATGATAAAGTTGGAAAAATGCTTGAGAGTATGGAAACTCGGTATTGCCATAACGCAAGATATCATCATGCACACGCACATCTTGAAAATGCGCTGTTCCACTTGCGGTCAACCGCTGGCCGACCCCATCCCAATCATCAACAATTTCTAACCCAGGATCATGGCGGGATGCAAGGCACTTAACTGTTTCGCCATCCTCTGTAGAAGCTGTAACAGTCAACCAATCGGCATATAAAGAGCCTGTGGTGAAAAATTTGCTTCCATTAATGACAAAATGTTTATCCTTGCGGGAAACTGTAGTAGCGAAGCGATCTCGCCCAGACCCTTTTTCGGCTGCGGCTGCACCTGCAGTTTCGCCTTTTCCCACGCGCTCAAACCATTGATCTGTATAGGCTGAAGGTTGTTCAAACAACAGATGCTCTACAAAGCCAAAATGTGCCCGCAAGGCCTGCGCTACATTTGAATCTGCTGTTGCCAGATCAATAACAGCAGAAAACAATTCAGAAAGCGGACGCCCAAGCCCACCATACTGCGTAGGCACCCTTAAAGCTGTAAAACTGCTCCGCTTTAACCGCTTAATTGCCTCTATAGGAAGCACACGTTCAACTTCGGCTTTAGCAGACTGCTGCCGAATATCTTCTAGAAGCGGGGCATATCCACTTATTTCTGTCGTATATTGCAGAGGAAATACTTCCTCCCATAAAATAGCGCTCCGCTCTTGCTCAACAGATTTATTTCGCTTCAACACTTTAAAACCTCCTGCGCAAAATGGTTTTTGCCATTCTGTTTCCAATTTTCTTTCCACAAAAAGAGGTTTTCCAGAATCACATGGAAAATTTTCCACGCCCGCGAATCACTCTCATAGTTCGTATTGTCATATATTCCACAAAATAAACAAGCATATAATTTTGTTTTTTATAATTTTATCACATTGACTCGTTGTTATATGAGAATGCATTATAATTAGCGATTCTTAGTGATTGTTTTTTGGATATCATAAAAACGAACAATTAACGTGAAATGCCATGTTCTGGAGACCAAAGTGAAATCAAAACGAGCTTGGCACTATGCCACCACAACTGCGCTTGCTGTATACTCTGTATTTTGGGCAGAAAATCTGGCTCACGCACAAAGCAAGCCAGAGGCTGAACATTCTCTGGTAACGGGCCATAATCCCGTTAAATCTCAACAAAAAAAGAAAGCCCTCACAGATGTTGATGCACAGTCTGTAGAGCACGTTAATATACAAGGGCAAAGGCAAGCCAACTGGGTTGTTACCCCCGTTTCATCCTCTACGATTGCGAATTATGCACCTGGCACCAACGCCTTAAAAGCACTCACCACCCTCCCCGGCGTGATGTATAACTCTGCGGATCCTCAAGGTTTGAACCTATGGGGACAATCCTTTCTGATGCACGGGTTTGACCAGTCCCAGATCGGTATGACATTAGATGGCATGCCATTAGGAGGACAGTTGTGGAGCAATTCCAATGGCTTAAGCCCTTCCGCTGCCATTTCTTCCGAAAATATCAGTCGGCTGGACGTATCTGCATCCGCAGGGTCCGAGGGAGCTGCCAGTATCAGTAATCTGGGCGGAACCGTGCAATTTGTTTCCCGAGATCCATCGCATAAAGCTGGAGGCACAGTGCGCCAAACTTTTGGCAGCAACTCCATGTTTCATACTTTTGTGCGCGCAGATAGTGGTGACCTGAATAAACAAGGCACGCGTTTTTATGTGTCTTATATGCGGAATGACACAGATAAATGGCGTGGCGGGCAGGATCAGTTCATGCAGCAAATAAATGCCAAGCTGCTGCATCCTATTGGAGAACAAAGCAAGCTGACTGCTTTTTTTAACTACGCTGATGAAGAAATGCAGAACTATCAGGACTACAGCATGAATATGTTCCGCCATGGCGGCTATCATATTGATAACCTGGCTGGCACTCCCAATGGTTATGAAACAGCATACCGCTTGGCCCTTGCCTCCAATGGTATGCCTGGCGGTAGTGTGCCTACTGCTTATCAAAATCTTTCTAGCCCATATACGGCTTCTTTTTATGATGGTGCTGGTAATCAGCGGCAGTATTTTGGTGGTATCAATGCTGATCTTGCGCTGACAGACAGATTGCGCTGGAACTCTACTTTTTATGGTCACCGTTCGTGGGAAGTTGGAACGGTTACAAGCCCGCTCATTTCATCCCCTAATGGTGCACCGTTTGTTGAACAGGCTACCATGCCAAGCACCAACAGATTTGGCCTACTTTCTTCTCTAACTTACACAATTGCGAAAAATGAAATCAATGGTGGTGTCTGGTATGAAAACACCAAATTTATTGCTGATAAAAGAGCATATGAAGAACCTCTATTAGAAGACGTTCTTTCGGGCAATGCACGTCCGGTTGACGGTATGCACCTAACATCTCCTTATCAGCGAGAATATGAACAGGTTTTTAATACCAATACCTTTGTTGCTTACCTACAAGATACTTATCATCCGCTTTCTAATTTGGCATTTCATTTTGGTTTCCGGTCCGTGCTCAACACTACGCGGGTGGGACAGTTGGCAAACTGGTCTACTTACACCAGAACAGATGCTATTGCTGGTGGCGATGGTATTACCACAAGCAAACCTTTTCTGCCGCATATTAGCGGCCAATGGAGCTTTCTACCCGGGCACCAGTTTTATTTTGATATTGCCAATAATGTTAAGGTTTTACCTGTAGCAGGGTATAATAGCGGAGCATCACCGTTTGCAACAACACAAGCTGCCTTTGACGCATCTAAAGCAGGCCTAACATCAGAAACTGATTGGAATTATGCTGTAGGATATCGCTATACATCCCATCTAATTACTGGGAATGTTTACGCATATCACACAGATTTTTCTAACCGTTTGCAGCAGATTTCCACTGGAAACCCCAACAACCCATATACTGTTATCAAAAATGTTGGCGGTGTTAGTATGAACGGCGTGGATGCAGGCTTTGTGTTACGGCCTATAGAAGGGCTACAACTTGCCAGCAGCATTAGCTACAATCATGCAACTTACTCAGACAACGTTACAGAAACTACAAGTGCTGGTAATGTTACTTATGGACTAAAAGGCAAGCAGGTGGTTGCCTACCCCAAGCTGATGTACAAAGGCCAGATTTCCTACAAATGGCACGACGCTGAAATACATGCCGATACACAATATATAAGTAGCAGAAACCTCAGCTATACGGGGGACGAGAAAGTGCCAGCCTATTGGCTGACAAATATAGGAGCAAGATACGACCTGACGCCTCTGTTTAATCAAGGAAAAATAGGAAATGTTATCAAACATGCTTTCTTAAGCTTTAATGTTTATAACATTACAAACGAACATTACATTTCCACAATGGGACAAAATGGCTTTCCCATGTCTGGAGATTATCAGTCCGTCGTTTTAGGCGCACCGCGGCAGTATTTTGGCACTGTCCAGATTGATTTCTGAAAATTGGAAGTAGATTTTATGTCCCAAACAACACTTTTGCCTACAGTAGATTCCCAAACCTTTCGCAATGGTATGTCTCTTGTTCCTGGTGCCATTTGTATTATTGCAACAGATGGCAAAAATGGCTGCTATGGATTTACAGCGACCGCTGTATGCAGTGTTTCCGATAAGCCACCCTCTTTGCTTGTTTGTGTCAATAAAAGTACAACTGCGCATGACCATATTCTTGTGCATCAATGCCTTTCTGTTAATGTACTGGCACCTTCGCAGGAAGCTCTGTGCGCGGGATTTAGCGATCGCACTCTAACGCAGACTGAACGATTTGCTCTCGCAAAATGGGATAAACGTCATAGCGGCGCACCTCTACTTATCGGAGCCACAGTATCCTTTGATTGCACTATTGCACAAACCATAGAGACACAAACACACACAATCATTATCGCATCGGTAGTCGATATTACTTGCGCACAGGAATCTCAGAATGGATTAGTCTGGTATCGCAAAAACATATCTCATATAGTTTAACACATAAATAATCTAATATTATTCATATTTGTCTATGGTGCGAGGTCGAATGATTGTAATTATATCATATCAAACCATGGCATAATCTCTAAATCATTAGGCATGACAGATGCTGCATACGCCATCTTTTGTTGCTCCGCCGACAAGAGACGGGAATGGATGAAGCGCTGCCGGATCTTATGACCATCAAAGACGTTCTATCTCGCCTAAAAGACAGAATACTAATGGCGGCCCCACGCATAGAAAATAGGGGCCAAGTATCTTTTTTCGGCTCAGGATTATGAAAGACCCATTGCGAGTATAGAATGTCCCTCAAGCTCGTCAAAACACCAAAATCGAAAAACCTATATATCCATGGCACTGTCTCCGGCAAAAGCATATTCGAAAGCACTGGAACGTCTGACAGAAAACTCGCAGAGGAAATCAGGCGCAAGCGCGAGGCAGAACTCTGGAATGAAACGATTTATGGAAAACGCGCGGTCATAACCTTCGCAGAGGCTGTAACGGCTTATATTGATGATAAACCCAGATCGCCTACGACCAATCGTTATCTTCTGCGCCTACTAAAGCATTTTGAAACTTGCAAACTCACAGACATTAATCAGCAATCATTAAAGAATGCTTACAAAGCAATTCTGCAAGATGGCGAGAGCGCTAGTCCATCTACTAAAAAGCGTGCAGTGCGTACGCCATTACAAGCTGTTTTGGAGTTTGGAGCAATACAAGGCTGGTGTGATCGACCGGCATTTACCCCCATTTCTATAAAGGTGAAACCCAAGAAGTTTTTAAGGCCAGAAGAAGCAACATGTTTAGTGGAAAATGCAGCCCCCCATCTTCAGCCACTCTTTGTTTTCCTCCTAGGAACCGGATGCCGTATGTCCGAAGCACTGGATCTGGAATGGAGGGATGTTGATCTTTGGGGGAAACGGGCTGTTGTCTGGCAAAAGCTAAGGACGCCAACGCCATGTGGATTTACCACCAGTGGTTATAAAATGGCTAAAAACCATTGAATGGCGAGATGGTCATGTATTCCGGCCAGTAAAGATTACCCGCAAAGGGCCTGATGTTGGTGAGCGTTACCATGATTCCGGTCGGCAATATGGTGGGCAAATTAAAAGTGGATGGTCTGGGGCTTGCCGCCGTGCAGGGCTGCCGGGGCGCATCAGGGAATGGATTCCTAAAGGAGAAAAGAAGCCGAAAGAGTGGTTTGTGCCCGATTACACTCCACATGCTCTACGTCACACTTGGGCTTCGTGGCACTACTGTGTACATAGAGATATCATTAAGCTCCAAACCGAAGGCGATTGGAGCGACATCAAAACCGTAATGATCTACGCTAAGTTAATGCCAGAGGCCTATAAAGAGCAGATTGAGGAATGGTGGAGAATCGGGCCAGCCATAGGAAATTGCCCTTAAAAAGCTCCACAGATTTTCCACAGAAACGCGTAAAAATTGGTAAGAAAATATAGGGATTTATGGGAAGCTATAAGAGTTTGTTTTCAGGGAGAATTATGCTCAAAATCCGCAGAAACTGCCGGGTAACAGATGGTAGGCGCAACAGGGATTGAACCTGTGACCCCTACCATGTCAAAACCGGCTGACCCCAACAAAATCAGAGACTTACAGAGTCAAACACGTTCAAAAACGGCACGCACGATCAAGGAAAAATCGTGCAATGCGTGCGAGCAGCGTACTAGAAACTAACTCTGTTGTCACGGATCTCCTGCCCCTTCAGACAAGTTTTTTTCATTGCATTCTTGTTTCGACCGGGAGTGTGGAGCGATGAGCCGCCATGCTTCCGTTAAGGCGGCTTTCCGCAAGCAGGTTCTGGGGCTTTACTTTGATCACAAGCTGAAGCCATCCGAAAAATCCGTGCTCATGACGCTCGCCACCTTCCTGGGAGCGGATGGGCTCTATCCGAGCCACGATGCAATCGCTCGGGCTTGCCGGTATTCCGTGCGGACAGTCATTCGGGCGCTTGAACGGGGCTATGAACTCGGACTGATTGAGCGAACCCACCGGCGCAAGCGTGTTGAGGGGCGATGGGTAAGAACCAGCAATACCTACAGGCTGCTTATCAAGGCCACTGATCAGGTTCGCGCAGCTGGAAAACATATGGGCCGCGCCATTTTCCGTGGTGTGCGGGTCCTAAGTGACAGGATGGCGCAGAAGGCGTCCAGAGATATATCTATAGAGGAGAAACGACTGCTTTCGGGGCGTCGATACCCAGAACCTCACGGTCCAAGCCAGCTTTCACCCGGCGAGTGGGGGGGAAATCATCAAAAGCTGGGGAACCACCTGACCCGCAATTCTGTATGAGCAGCACTGCTAAAGGGATATTTGAGCTTGTCATCTTTAATGTGGCCCTGTTACGTATTACGACACGTAATACGGAGCTAAGTCCATGGAAACTGTCGTCGTTCGCAAACAGGGTAATTCTGTCGGTGTTACTCTTCCAGCAGAAACACGTATCCGTCTTGGCCTGGAAGTCGGGCAGGAACTCACGCTGGTAGAAATGGCCGACGGAATCAAGCTCGTGAAGCGCAATCTCAAGCTTGAACGCCAGATGCAGATGGCGCGCGAGACGCTACGTGAGCAGGCTGACGTTCTTCAGGAACTGGCCAAGCGTTGATGCCGGATCTGCCTGAGTTTCTGGAACCTGATGCGGTGCTGTTCATGCACGATCAGGCTCTGAAGGAATATGGTGGGACACATGGTCTCAAAAACGAGAACCTGCTGCACAGCGCGTTAGCTCGCGCCGAAAACCGATGGCACTATGCTGAGGCGCCTCGACCGAACACCGCAACTCTGGCGGCTGCCTATGCTTATGACATTGCGCGTAATCATCCCTTCAATGACGCCAACAAGCGGACAGCCTGGAGCTGCTGCATTCTTTTCCTTCGGTTGAATGGAACCCGTGTGCAGGTTAGCGCCCCGGATGCCGTCGAGGCCGTGGTGGCTCTTGCGGCTGGCGCAATAGAGGAAGACGCGTTCGCGGCGTGGCTTCGGCAGCATTTTCAAAATCAGTGATTCATATATCTTCGACATCGGACTAGATTTTTTCATGAGCACGACACCCCGCACTGCTTCCCTGTCCTCCATGATTTGGCAGGTCGCCGATCTCCTGCGAGGCGATTTCAAACCAGCCGAATACGGTCGGGTCATCCTGCCCTTTACCGTTCTGCGCCGCCTTGATGCCGTTCTGGCTCCAACCCGTGACAAGGTGCTGAAGGAAAAGGAGAAGTGGGAGAGCAAAGGGATCGACCCAATGTCTTTCATGGAGAAAGCCGCAGGTCTGCGGTTCGTAAATACGTCTGACTTCACGCTGAAAAGCGTGCTGGGCGATCCGGATAACCTGACCCAGAACCTTTCGGCTTATATCAACGCTTTCTCTCCCGCCGCCCGTGACATCTTCGACCACTTCCGCTTTACCGAACAGACAGATCGGCTGGCCAAAGCCAATCTCCTCTATCTGGTGCTCGAAAAATTCATCAGCTTCGACCTCAGCGATAAGGCCGTTGATAACCACCAGATGGGGCAGGTGTTCGAGGAACTGATCCGCAAATTTTCAGAAGCCTCCAACGAGACCGCTGGTGAGCACTTCACCCCGCGCGAAGTCATCAAATTGATGGTGAACCTCATCTTTGCCGAGGATGATGGCCTGCTGACCCCCGGCAACGCCGCCGTCCGCACCATCTATGACCCCACCGCTGGCACCGGCGGCATGCTCTCTGTCGCGGAAGAGTTCCTGCTCGACCACAATCCGGATGCGCGCCTGACCATGTTCGGGCAGGAGCTGAACCCCGAATCTTATGCCATCTGTAAAGCTGACATGCTGATCCGTAATCAGGACGTCAGCAACATCCGCCTCGGCAACACACTGTCCGATGATGAGCTGGCAGACTACAAATTCGATTACATGCTCTCCAATCCGCCCTTTGGCGTGGAGTGGAAAAAGGTCGAGAAGGCCGTTCGGGCCGAGCATGAAAAGCTGGGTTATAACGGGCGCTTCGGCCCCGGTCTGCCGCGTATCTCGGACGGCTCCATGCTGTTCCTGCTCCACCTTGTCCACAAGATGCGTCCGGCGAAGGACGGCGGCTCACGCTTCGGCATTGTCCTGAATGGTTCGCCCCTGTTCACTGGCGCTGCCGGTTCCGGCGAGTCCGAAATCCGCCGTTTTGTGCTGGAAGAAGATCTGGTTGAAGCCATCATCGCGCTGCCGACCGATATGTTCTTCAACACTGGCATCGCCACCTATGTCTGGGTGCTGACCAACCGCAAGCCCAAGAACCGTAAGGGCAAGGTGCAACTGATAGACGCCTCCTCCTTCTGGCAGAAAATGCGCAAAAGCCTCGGCTCTAAACGCAAGGAAATGGGGGAGGACGACATCACCCTCGTCACGCGCCTGTTCCGCGACGCGCAGGAGGCGCAGCTTGCCACCATCACTGCCGCGAACGGCACGCAAACACGCGCAGTCGTAACGCAGGGCGATACGCCACCGGAACCGCCCGAAGGCGGCAAGGTTCGGCTCGCGCCGTTGAGCCGCATCTTCAATAACAAGGATTTCGGTTATCAGACCATCACCGTGGAGCGCCCGCAACGCGATGAAGATGGCAATATCGTCCTCGGCCAGCGTGGTAAGATGAAGGGCAAGAAAATGCCCGATACCAGCTTGCGCGATACGGAAAACGTGCCGCTGAACGAGGACATTCACGCCTATTTCAAACGCGAAGTGCTGCCCCATGCCCCAGATGCGTGGATTGATGAGGACAAGACAAAGATCGGCTACGAAATTCCGTTCAACCGATATTTCTATGTGTTCGAGCCACCGCGCCCGCTTGCGGAGATTGATGCGGATTTGAAAGAGGTAACCGCGAAAATCATGACGATGCTTGGGGAGCTTTCGGTATGAGTTTCCCGAAATATCTTGCTTATAAGGACAGTGGAGTTGAGTGGATTGGGGAGATTCCGGTTGGTTGGGGTGTCCAGCCACTTAAACGATTGTTCTCTCTAAAAAACGGAGCAACTCCAAAATCTGATAAAAATGATTTCTGGGATGGTGAAATTACTTGGATCACACCAGCGGATTTAAATTCAGAACGGCCAGAGACTATTACGCACTCAAAAAGATATATTTCTGCAAAAGGTGCGGAAAGCTGTGCTGTCAGTATTGTTCCTGAAGATAGTATCATTATTTCAACCCGTGCGCCGATAGGAAGTCTTGGACT
The DNA here is from genome assembly GCF_008690365.1 of Acetobacter sp. DmW_136. Lineage (NCBI taxonomy): Bacteria > Pseudomonadati > Pseudomonadota > Alphaproteobacteria > Acetobacterales > Acetobacteraceae > Acetobacter > Acetobacter sp. DmW_136. Next base: position 75,087 of record NZ_VHON01000030.1, on the reverse strand, counting down.
TTCTGGAGTGCCTTTGTGTACCAATCAAGGCTGTCGCTCGCTTATTCCTGCTAAAGGCGTATTATCCAGTTTCTTTCTTTATCTTCTTTACTCAGCAGTTCCTGAACTACAGATTCTTGGAAAGGGAACGACTTTTCTCGAATTATCTTCTGAAAGTCTGGCGTCGTTCCATGTCTGTTTTCCCCCACTCCCCGAACAGCAGGCAATAGCCAGTTTTCTGGACCGTGAGTGTGGGAAGATTGACGCCTTGGTTGAGGAACAAAAAACAATGCTTGTTCTTTGTAAGGAACGCCGCGCTGCCCTCATCTCCGCTGCCGTAACCGGTAAAATCGACGTTCGCGCCCAGAGCAAGGCCCTCGCAGCATGATCGACACCAAAGGCCGCTCTCTGGAGCTTTTTTATATCGACGGTCATCCGGACGGGATGATTACTGCCGAACTCTTCAACTGGACGGGGCATGTCTTCGTCACGCCTCGCACGCGCCTGACGGAGGCGCTCAAACGGGAGGAAGCGGGTTACGCCGGGGTTTATCTGCTGCTGGGTGAGAAAGAAGGGCAGGATTTCGCCTATATCGGGGAAGCCGAGGATCTCGGCGTCAGGCTGAAGCAGCACGCGGCGGCGAGTGACAAGGACTGGTGGGAGACGGCTGTTCTGGTTTCCGCCAGCGCGAACCGGCTGAACAAGGCGCATGTGAAATATCTGGAAGCGCGGCTTATCGCTATGGCGCGGGAGATCGGACATACACCGCTACACAACGGCAACTCCCCAAAGCTGCCGGGTCTGACAGAAGCGGATATCGCCAAGATGGAAGCGTTTCTTGCCAGTCTGATGGTGGTTTTGCCTGCTATCCGGGTGGATATGTTCATTCAGCGTAGCCGTCCGGCGGGCTCAACGACTTCAGTTGCCACCAGACAAGCAGTCGCGGTAAATGAACAAAGCTTAGATTTAGAACCAGAGTTCATTCTCAAATATCCGAAATATGAAATAGAGGCGCATGCTGTCTTACAGGATGGCGAATTTATCGTTCTAACCGGTTCTCGTCTCTACCCGTGTTGGCAAGGGAAGGAAGGAACGAGCTATCACCCACTACGTGATGAACTGGAGAGAGGCGGTGTTATAAGATCTGAGGGTCAGTCCGCTGTATTTGTGAAAGATTATGCTTTTTCCAGCCCAAGTGCGGCTGCCGCAATCATCTATGGACGTCCCGCGAATGGCCCTGACAAGTGGCATCAGGTCCACTCTGGGATCACTTATAAAGAATGGGAAAATCGTCAGCTTGATGCTCTTCCCACAGAGGATGCAGCTGAATGACCGATCTTCACAAGGAACACCATCTAGAATCCGAAATCTGCGATTACCTTGGGCGCTCTGGCTGGCTTTACGAGGAAGGCTCGGCGGCCCGATATGACGTGGGGCTGGCGTTGTTCCCTGAAGACCTGCTGGCATGGGTGCGCGAATGCGAGCCCGATGCGTGGGAGAGGCTGGAAAAAACGCACGGCGGCTCAGCGGGGGCTGTGCTGTGCCAGCGGGTGCGGGATGCGCTGAACACACGGGGCGCGCTGGTTGTTCTGCGGGACGGGCTGGACATTATCGGACTGACAAAAACACTGAAAATCTGTCAGTTCCGTCCGGCTCTAACGATGAACCCGCATTTGCAGCATCGTTATGACGCCAATCGCCTGCGCGTTGTACGACAGGTGCGTTATTCGTCCAGTAACGGCAATGAGCTGGATCTGGTACTGTTTCTGAATGGCGTTCCGGTTGCGACCGCCGAACTGAAATCAAACTACACTCAGTCAGTTCAGGATGCGGTGGAGCAGTATTGCACCGACCGCCTGCCAAAACCGCCGGGAAAGCCTGCGGAGCCGCTGCTTTCGGTACCTGGTGGCGCGGTCGTGCATTTTGCTGTCAGCAACAGCGATGTGATGATGTGCACGCATCTGGATGGCGCGCACAGCCGCTTCCTGCCGTTCAACCAAGGGAACGCTGGCGGTGCGGGCAATCCCGGCACTACGGCGTATCTGTGGCAGGAGGTCTGGCAGCCGGGCTCATGGCTGGATATTCTGGGCCGCTACGTCATTCCGGTGAAGAAAAAGGGGAAGATCGCGGGTTGGATCTTTCCGCGCTATCATCAGCTTGCCGCCACACGGCTGCTGGTTTCCACTATTCTGGAGGAAGGGCCGGGGCAGCGTTACCTAATCCAGCACTCTGCCGGGTCAGGCAAGACAAACTCCATCGCATGGACGGCACATTTTCTGTCCGACCTGCATGACGCTCACAATCACAAGCTATTCGATACGGTCATCGTGGTGTCAGACCGTACTGTGCTGGATCGGCAGCTTTCGGAAACCATTGAGAGCTTCGAGCGCACGCGTGGGGTGGTGGCGTCGATCTCTGGCAACGGGGGCAGCAAGAGCCAAGAACTTGCGGCGGCCCTGCATACCGGCAAGAAAATCATCATCTGCACGATTCAGACCTTTCCATTCGCTCTGGAAGAAATCCGTAAGCTTGCGGCAGCCGAGGGCAAGCATTTCGTCGTGATTGCTGATGAGGCTCATTCCTCCCAGACCGGCACTTCGGCCAGTAAACTCAAGGCTGCTCTTTCCGCCGGTGAACTGGCGGAGCTTGCGGACGGTGGGGAGATCAGCACGGAAGACCTGCTGGCGGCGGAAATGGCGCAGAGGACGGCAGCAGACGCTGGCATTTCCTTCATTGCGTTCACGGCTACGCCAAAGGCCAAAACGCTGGAACTGTTCGGGCGCTTGCCGCATCCGGATCAGCCCAAGAGCAAAAACAATAAGCCTGAGGCGTTCCATGTCTATTCCATGCGGCAGGCTATCGAAGAAGGCTTTATCCTCAATGTGTTGCAGAATTACGTGTCCTGGAAACAGGCATTTCGCCTGAGCCAGAACGGGCAGATTCTGGATGACACAGAAGTCGAGGCTTCGGAGGCAAAGAAAGCGCTGATGAAGTGGGTACGCCTGCATCCCACCAACATCGCCGCGCGCGTGCAGATTGTGGTGGAGCACTTCCGCCAAAATGTGCAGCCTCTCCTTGGCGGCAAGGCCCGCGCCATGGTCGTGACGGCCAGCCGCAAGGAGGCCGTGCGCTGGAAACTGGCTATGGATCGTTATGTGAAGGAAAAGCATTATCCCTTCGGGCTTCTCGCAGCATTCTCGGGCGAAGTGGATGACCCAGAAAGTGGTCCGGAGCCCTTTACGGAAAGCAATATCAACCCGGCACTCAAAGGGCGCGACCTGAGGGAAGTCTTTGCCGAAGATCCATGGCGCATTCTAATTGTGGCGAACAAGTTCCAGACGGGTTTCGATCAGCCATTGCTATGCGGCATGTATGTGGATCGTAAGCTCGGCGGGATTCAGGCCGTGCAGACGCTTTCACGCCTGAATCGCTGCTATCCGGGCAAGGACATGACCTTCGTTGTCGACTTCGAGAACGATCCCGAAGACATCCTCAAGGCGTTCCAGCAATATTACACGAAGGCCGAACTGGCGGACCTCAGTGACCCGAACTGCGTGGTGAACCTGCGCCACAAGCTGGATGATACCGGGCTGTATGATCAGCCTGAAGTGGATCGGGTGGCTCATATCCTCGCAAACCCCAAAGCGTTACAGCAGCAGCTTGATGCGGCCATTGTGCCGGTCAGTTCTCGTGTGCTGGGCCGCTATCGCGAGGCGCGGAAAATCATTCAGGACGAACCGGAAGGTTCACAGGAATGGAAGGAAGCGAAGGAGCGGATTGACGGACTGGCCCAGTTCCGGAGTGATCTGGCATCTTACGTGCGGATGTACGAGTTTTTCAGTCAGATGCTGAACTATGGCAATCCGGATTATGAAAAGCTTTACCTGTTCGCAAAAATGCTGTGGCCTCTGCTGAAGTTCGACCGTGAGCGTGAAACCATTGATACGACGACTTTGCGTTTGACGCATCACCGTATGAAAGACCTTGGCAAGCAGAAGCTTGGACTGAAGAACGAAACCGGTGATGGGCTGGAACCGATAAAGGAAGCCGGTTCGGGACAACCGCAGGACAAAGTGAAGGTGCAGCTTTCCCGCATCATTGACGCGATCAATGATCTGTTCCAGGGCGATCTGACAGATGGTGACAAGGTGGCGTTTGTCACTGGGCTGGAAACCAAGTTGGCAGAATCAGAAAAATTGCGGGAGCAGGCAAAGGCGAACACAAAAGATCAGTTCGCCAACTCACCGGACCTTCAGGAAGAAGGGCTGAACGCGACCATTGAGCTGATGGAAGCTCATGAAAAAATGGGCAAACAGTTGCTGAACGATAACTCGCTGTTGCGTGCTGTTATTGCCGCCATCGTAAAGCAGGGCGGGCTATGGGAGGGATTTCAAGGGTAAAGCTGGTCGGAAAATTTGAGGTGGCTCATCTTGAATGTGGGTGAATGGCTCTGGGTCTTGCTGTCTCCACAAAACCCGGAGCAATTCACTTTACTTCTGAGTGGTACGGATCTGGCACGAGCATAGACACCGAATAATGGTAATTAATGCCACTATAGAATATGATTTTTCAGGGAGAGTTATGCTCAAAATCCGCAGAAAACTGCCGGGTAACAGATGGTGGGCGCAACAGGGATTGAACCTGTGACCCCTACCATGTCAAGATAGTGCTCTACCGCTGAGCTATGCGCCCATCTGTAACCGTGGGCCGCCTTTTATCCTTCTTGCGTGGCAAACGCAACCCCTTAGAATAGCGGCAACATGAAAAATCTTGCCCACTCCCTGCTGCCTCGCCATTTGGCACGTTTGCTGGAAAACGCACCACAGACAGATTTGCCAGATCAGGCAGGCCGGGCTATCTCCCCTGCTCCGTTTAAGGTGCAAGGTACCGTGGGCGCGCCTATTGTGCTGGCTTCTCCGCATTCCGGGCAGTTTTATCCAGAAACCTTTGTGCAAAACGCCCGTCAGCCGCTTTCTGTCTTACGTAGTGGAGAGGATAGCCATATTCACCTTTTGGCAGAACAGGCACACGCGCTAGGGCCTGCTTTGCTGCATGCTACCTTCCCCCGTGTGTTTTGCGATGTAAATCGTGGCGCGTGGGATCTCGATACCCGCATGTTTCACGGCCCCATTCCCGCTTTTGTGCGCCCTACAGAGCGTGGTCTTGCTGGCCTTGGCTCCATTCCGCGCATCGTAGGTAACAGAAAACCCATTTACTGGCACCGTCTACCCTTTATGGAAGCCGCCTTGCGCATCCGCCATTACTGGATGCCTTACCACGCAGCATTGGCCGATATGCTGGAAAAAACACGCGCAAAACACGGCATCTGCCTGCTGCTAGACTTACATTCCATGCCCGATATGCCAGAAACTGCCTGCCCAGACTTTGTATTGGGCGATGCCCACGGCACCACATGCCACCCAGATATTATCAGCGCAGCCGAACAAACCTTGCAGAATTTAGGCTTTCGTACCACGCGCAACCAGCCTTATGCAGGCGGATATATCACTCGCCATTACGGCAGACCGCAGCAAAACCTGCATGCCCTGCAAATTGAAATGCGTAGAAGCCTGTACATGGACGAAGAAACCCACATCTGCCACGCAGGCTTTGCTCCGCTCTCCAACGCATTGGCGCGTGTTACAGAAAAACTGTTGAAGCTCTTTCCCGCATCTCACGGTTTATAGAAAAGAAGCATGCGCATTATCTCACGGAGTGGATATTGAAAATGCGGCTTAACCACCACATCTGATAATCACATATAAAGCAAACAATGCATTACAGGACGTAAACATGACAGAAACAACCCAGAACACCACACCCAATGCCGAAACGCGGGAGTTTAGTGCAGAAGTTGGGCGAATGCTGGATCTGGTTGTCCACTCTCTCTATTCTGAAAGAGAAATTTTCCTGCGCGAACTGGTGGCCAACGCGGCAGACGCCACAGACCGCAGGCGCTTTGAAGCCCTGACAGATGGTGCCCGCGCCCTGCCAGAAGATGCCAAAATTCACATTAACCCTGACAAAGATGCGCGCCTGTTAACCATTACCGATGATGGTTCGGGCATGACCAAGGAAGAATTGATTAACAACCTTGGCACCATTGCCCGCTCTGGCACCCGTGCTTTTGGCCAGCAGCTTGAAAACGCAAAACCGGAAGATCGCCCCAGCCTGATTGGTCAGTTTGGCGTAGGCTTTTATGCGGCCTTTATGGTGGCGGATAAAGTGGATGTGGTTTCTCGCCGTGCCGGATCTGATGAAGCATGGCGCTGGACTTCTGATGGGCGTGGATCTTACACACTGGAACCCACCACGCGGGACAAGCCGGGTACAGATATTACCCTGCACATCAAGTCTGACGCTGAAGAGTTTCTGGATCCTACCCGTCTGCAAACTGTTATCCGCAAATGGTCGGACAATATTGCATGGCCTGTTACCATTCTGCATGATGGCAAAGAAGAAACAGCCAACGAAGGCAAGGCCCTTTGGCTAAAACCCAAAAGTGACATTACAGAAGAACAGCTAGAAGAATTCTACCGCCATCTCACCCATAATTTTGATAAACCGTGGGATACGTTGCATTGGCGCGCAGAAGGCACCATTGAATTTGCAGCCCTGCTGTTTATCCCTTCCATGCGGCCTTTTGAGTTTGCGGAACAAACGCGTGAAAGCAAGCTGCGCCTGCATGTGCGCCGCATGTTTATTACCGATGAAGCCGAAATTCTGCCGCCATGGCTGCGCTTTGTGCAGGGTGTTGTAGATACGGAAGATCTGCCGCTTAACGTCTCGCGCGAAATGTTGCAGGCCACACCTGTTCTGGCCCGTATCCGCAAGGCAGTTACAAGCAAGGTGATGGGTGAACTCAAAACCCGCGCCAAAGATGCCGAAAGCTACGCTGCATTTTGGGAAAACTTTGGCCCAGTTCTGAAAGAAGGCATGTGGGATGACCCCACACACCGTACAGAAGTTGCCGCACTCAGCCGCTTCCGTTCCAGCGCCGTGGATGGTCTGACATCTCTGGATGAGTATGTCAGCCGCATGAAGCCAGAACAGGATGCCATCTACTACGTAACAGGTGACAGCGCAGAAGTGCTGGCAGCATCTCCGCAGATTGAAGGCTTCAAGGCGCGCGGTGTGGAAGTGCTGCTGTTGTCTGACCCAGTGGATTCCTTCTGGCCGGATCGTCTGGGCACGTATGAGGGCAAAACCCTGCGCAACGTGGCACAGGGTATGACTGATCTGGAAAAATTTGGCGCGCCAGAAGAAACATCAGCCGAAAAAGCAGATATGGAAACTCTGATTCCAGCTCTGAAGGACGCACTCGGGCAAGATGTTTCAGACGTATGCGCCACAGACCGTCTGGTTTCCAGCGCAATGGTGTTGAGTGCGCCAGAAGGTGGGCCTGATCTGCAATTACGCAAGCTCATGCAACGCAGTGGGCAGAGCATGCCAGAAGCTGCACCCATTCTGGAACTCAACCCGGCTCATCCTATCGTGCACACGCTGGCGCAAAAGGTAAAAGCGGGGGAAAAGGTAGATACTCTGGCCCATATCCTGCTGGATGTTGCCAGTATCCAGAATGGTGAGACACCCAAGGATGTAAATGCCTTTTCTCGCCGTCTGATGGAATATCTGGCACAGGATGCAAAGCCTGAGGCCCCAAAAGCCTGAGACCCGGCTTCACAAAATATTTATATGTTTCAGAAAGGCCCGGTTCTGCCGGGCCTTTCCTTTTTATAGCACAAACTTTTCAAAAACATCATGACAGCAACGCCACAGAAATATCTGGCGGATGACACTCAAAAAGAACTTTTCCCGCTCTGGTGCATTCTAGTGGGCAGAACCCGCTATTGAGCTTTTATTACAAAAAGGTAGCGGCACTTTTTGAATAAGACCTGTTGTATGGAAAATTTTGAAAGGGCTATCTAAATGTTCTCCACTAAAAAAACAATAATGGCTGCAAGCTGTATTCTGGGGCTAAGCGCCGCAAGCATGACACAAGCACAGGACATGCCTTCTCATCTTCCAGCAGGCACCACATTTCCTGCCACTCCTGCCGGTTCCCTTCCGGTAACAGATCCTGCTCATCCGGCTTCTGCTCCTACTAATGGTGCGCAGGTTGTGGGCAATGTTTCGGGCACCTCTACCACCTCCACTCCTGGCGTTTTGGGAGAAGGCGGCCTGCCATCAATAGAAAACGCAAGCACCGGAAATGTGGCGGGACTGCTTTCCTATTGCGTGCATAAAAATTATGCCTCTGGCACCACACCACGCAGCGTTGCACGCAATCTTTCCAAACGGCCTGATGTACGAAACGATCAAGGTTACTCTTTGGGCGGGCAAGGGCTACTGCAAAACAGCACTTCCAAACCCTTTGATATTGCCACGCTTGACCTTTCCAAGCGCGTAAAGCTGTGCAGTGACCTCACAAAAAAAGGCCAAAGCCTGACAGACTAATACTCTATAATGCACGGGGCATGCCGTAACAGGCTGCCCCACATGAGGGATATACCAAGCCCACCCGCGGCAGGCATTATTTTTTGTTTTCTGCTTCTAATTTTTTGACACTTTCCCAAATATCATCAAGCACTTCTACGCTTTGGTCAGACATAGAAAGCCCCTGCTCTGCCAGAACAACCTCTACCCCTTCAAACCTACGGGTGAATTTGTCACACGCTTGACGCAAGCAGGCTTCCGGGTCCAGCTTTAGCCGCCGTGCCAAACTGGCAATAGAAAACAAAACATCGCCAAGCTCATCCTGCATGCGTTCACGGTTGCCAGCTTCCAGTTCAACAGAAAACTCTTCAATTTCCTCATGAACCTTGGCCACTACGCCAGAAATATCTGGCCAATCAAACCCCACACGGGCAGCCCGCGCAGCCAATTTGGAAGCGCGCAATAACGCAGGCAATGCTGGCGGCACACCAGCCAAGGCTCCTGGCACTGCTGCCCCTCTGCCATTCTTCTGCCTGGCATTGCGGCGGCGTTCCTGCTCTTTTAGCATTTCCCACTGGCCGGGAATATCCTGTTTTGGCTTAGGAGAATCAGTTACGGTTTGATCTTCCAGCACATCGGCACCAAACACCACATGCGGGTGGCGGCGGATCATCTTTTCCGTAATCATGCGTGCTACGGTTGCAAAATCAAACTGCCCTTCTTCCTGTGCAAGCTGGGCCTGATACACCACCTGTAACAGCAGATCTCCCAGTTCATCAGGAAACGCATTCCAATCCTGTTTTTGTATGGCATCCAGCACTTCATACGCCTCTTCAATGGCATAGGGAGCTATGGTTTCATGCGTTTGCTCTCTATCCCACGGGCAGCCTTCCTTGGGGTCTCGCAAGCGGGCCATAAGGGCGAGCAGACGTTGCAGTTCGTATGCGGCCTGTTGGCTGCTGCCCTGTTTTGCAGTTTCTGCCGGTTGCCTTGGCGTAGGTGAAGTGACCATGCTTGTTTCTGCCTTTGGTTTGCATACATACACCGCAGCCCGGTGCAAAAGATATGATGGCATTTTGCCATAAACAGCCGCGCCGTCTATGCGGCAGCAGCCAGAAAGCCTAATCTGCCGCCAGAACCAGAATGAGGTAAGGCATGACACAGAAACCCGTAATCTTTATTGATGGCGAAGCCGGCACAACAGGGCTTGAAATTCGCGAACGCCTTGCCCCTTTGCCTGTCACACTCCATTCCATAGATCACGCACAGCGGAAAGACCCGGCCGCCCGTAAGGAAGCCATGCAGGCCGCAGATCTGGTTGTGCTGTGCCTGCCCGATGATGCATCGCGCGAGGCAGTTGAAATGGCTGCCGGGTTAGGCGATGCGGCGCCGCGCATTCTGGATGCCAGCACAGCTTTCCGCACAGCACCCGGCTGGGTTTATGGTTTTCCCGAACTAGAAGTCGGACAGGCTGAAGCCATTGCCATTGCCCCCCGCGTTGCCAACCCCGGTTGTTACCCCACAGGGGCCATTGCCCTGCTGCGCCCATTGCTTGATGCTGGCATTATGGATGCACGTTACCCCGTGTGCATTAACGCCATTAGCGGATACTCTGGCGGGGGCCGCAGCATGATTGAAGCACATGAGCGCGATGGCGGCCCAGCATTTGAACTGTATGGCCTGAAGCTTGAGCATAAGCATGTACCCGAAATTCACCAGCACGCGGGGCTTAAGCGCAGGCCAGTTTTTGTGCCATCTGTTGGGCACTTTGCACGCGGCATGATTGTTTCCATTCCGCTGCATCTGGATGATCTGAACGGAAACGTGAGCGGGGAAGACCTGCACAACATTCTGGAAAAACATTACACAGGGCAAGACCATGTGCGTGTGCTGGCCGCAGAGCCAAAATTTTCTGCCGAAGCCCTTGCTGGAAGCGACAGAATGGAACTGCGCGTGCATGCCAATACCCAAAACCGGCAGGCGTTGCTTACGGCCCGTTTGGATAATCTGGGCAAAGGGGCATCTGGTGCCGCGTTACAGAACATCCGGCTGATGCTGGGCCTGAACGCACCCTGATCCTGCCCACACAAAACAAAAGAAAGGTTAAAAACTATGAGCAACCGTGTTGCGCTTGTAACCGGCGGAAGCCGAGGCATTGGTGCCGCTATTGTTGAGGCTCTGGCAAAAGATGGCTACGATATTGCTCTCTCTTACGCCAACAATGCAGATGCGGCCGAAAAAATTGCCCAAAAGGTGCGTGCACTGGGCCGCAAGGCAATCACCATTAAAGCCAACGGAGCCACAGTAGAAGGCAACAAGGCTGTTATTGCCAAAACCATTGCAGATTTTGGCCGTATTGATGCGCTTGTGTGCAATGCGGGCATGTTCCCTTACGGCCCAATTCATGAAACCAGCGTTGAAGATATTGAAAAAGTTCTCAACCTGAATGTGCGTGCTGTTATGATTGAAACAGCAGAAGCCGCAAAGCACATGCAAAAAGGTGGCCGCCTTATTTTTATAGGTTCTGCTTTTGGTGCACGCGCGCCCTTCCCCGGTATTTCTCTTTACGCCACAACAAAAGCTGCGCTTCGCGGTTTTGCCAAGGGTGTTGCGCGTGATCTTGGGCCAAAAGGCATTACAGCCAACGTGGTAGAACCCGGCCCAATTGATACGGACATGAACCCGGCTGAAGGCGAAGTTGCAAAACTGATCAGCAGCTTTGTGGCGACCGGTGCTTATGGCACGGTGGCGGATATTGCCTCTACAGTTGCCTTTCTTGCCAGCCCACAGGCTGAATACATTACAGGCGCGGCCATTCCGGTAGATGGTGGATTAGAAGCTTAAAGCCTTCCACTTTTTCTAACGAAGTTTTATTTAGAGCCCCAGCATCCATTTTTAGGATGCTGGGGCTTTTTTGTTAAGCCGGGCAAAAAACCTTGCCGCAGAAATTATGCTGACAGCGCTACATCTTCCTGCTGATCGACACACACAACATACGGGCCGGATGCTCGGATTTCTAAACTGAGAATACCCATTTTGTTTGTAGCAATGTTAAGCAGTGGCAAAACGGCATTGCCATCTGTCCATGCGCAATCTTGCCACCCCATATCATGCCACCCTTCTGGCTTAGAGGCCGCCAGATGCTCCGTAACCTGCTGTGATGCCCGGATAGAACCAAAATGGATTTTGCCAACAGCAACACCCATTTGGCGGCGGTCATCTACAAACGGGCCGATAGAATCACAAGGACGGCTGGAGCGAGAAACCACACGCACACTTTCCACCCCTGCTGGGAGCATGAAGCTGTAAGTGTTCTCGGATTTTTTGAAAGGGTAAATAGTCGCCCCAGCATTTGTAATGAGCTTAATATCTGGATCTTCAATAAGAACCTTTGGTTCTGCGCGATTTTCAATTCCCAGATTTTTTGCTCTTTCTTCAATTTTTTGAAAAATTGGTTCAACAAACTCACGCTGAACACCCAATGGCGCAGCGGCATCTTGCTGCCAGTTTTTCTGTTTGCCACCAATTCTGATAACTTTGCCAGCCGACTGGAAGTTACGACGATTTCCTGTATCCAGATAGCTTTCAGTCAGCATACCATCTGCCATGATAACGGAATGTTTGTCCGTTTCAATATGGTAGTAATTATAAGATGTCACGCTTGTATCATAATAAATGGATCGACCATTTACCAACATACGGGCAGGAACAAACTTTCCTTCCACAAACAGACAATGTTCAGATGTTATCAACATATCTTTAAAAGGTACGTTTTCTGAAATAGAATTTTTTAAAACACGTACAGGATATCCGGCCTGATCTTCTGGCAAATTGCCATTAACAACAACACGTGCTGTTCCGGCCCATACAACTTCTTTTTGTTCTTCTTTACCATCCATAAAAACAGAAATCATTCTACCGGGGACAATATCCTGCACCGGCACATATCCATTTTCTGTTTTTATGAATGAATCTTTCAAAAAACACGCAAATGTATCGCTATACGTCCCATCTGTTGTAATATTTGTAACTTGATACGCCCCAGATAAGCTATGCGTAATGTTTAACGGATTACTAACTGTAGCTGTATCTGGTATCACAACGTAAAGGTTCTGGTTTGTATAACCACTACCTGCGTTAAGATCCGTGCTGATAATTGTTTCTTTATTTGTTGGATCATACGTTGCGTATAAATCAGATGTGGTAATCGAAAGATCTAATGTAAAATGATAATCAGATGGATTGCTAATTTTATAATAATTAGAACCCGTCATTGCAGATGCACCAGAAAGAGAGACATCCTGATCTGGTAAGGTAATTTCTATAGTATTTGAATCTGACATCTGAGAATCACCATATAAATTTCATGAAAACACATCAAAATGTAAGAGTTTTTTATCTGCGCTCATGAATGCAAAAATCACATACCTGATTTGATTATTTATTTTTGATAAGTATTAGTGAACAAAATAAATACGCATTGTGTAATATATAATTTTTTATTTGTCTAATTTCTTAAGTGTTCTTCTGTTATTTACTTTACTATACTATTGTCAGAAAATATATTTTGCCAGAATATAGGTTTGCCGCAATGGCACAACTTTCTTGGTCTAAGGTGAAAACCTATGAAAACTCTGAACGATTCCGAAATCGCTATGGTTGCTGGCGGTACGCTGGGCGATGCTCTGGGTACCACACTGACAGACACACTGGCTGGTCTGGATGTTGGCCTGGCTACCATTCTTGGCGGCGTGAACAGCACGGTTAATGCTCTGGTTCCTGCTGCAACAAGCGGCGTGACCACGATTGCTGATGGCCTGCTGACGGGTCTGGACGCCACAACCAATGGCGTAACCTCCCTGTTGGGTGACATTCTGAAAGTTTAATTTCAGGAATTTCCAGGCGGTTTTCAAAAAGCCGCCTGGTTATTTTACAAAAACACTAAGTGGTAAAACTTTGCACTCTTCAAAAAAGCCTGCATGAGTTCGAACCTTTTTAGGCGCGAGGTTCTAGACGCGCGGCGCCAATCATGGCTTGGGCAGGTTCAGGCCTCTCAACCGCTTTCCATCCGAATTGCGGCGTGGTTTACGCTCGCCCTTGTGATGCTGGCCATTCTCTACACCATCTGGGGTGTTTATACCCGGCGTGTGCATGCCACCGGATTGATGGTTCCTCCTTCAGGCCTCATTACCGTTAACGCCAATACAACTGGCACCATAGCCCGGCAAAACGCCATAGAAGGCCGCCATGTTAAAAAAGGTGATGTGCTGTTCACGATAGATCTGGAAGCCACATCCGCATCAGGCCCTACGCAGGAGCATATTCTTTCTCAACTGCGCCACCAGCGTGATCTGTTGCAGCAGCAAAAGGACATTCGTGCCAAGGATGCTCCCGTAGAAAAACAATCTATGGTAACCCAAATCCGTTATCTTAACCAGCAACACCAACATATCGGGCACCAGCTTGATAATGATGCCCATGTGCTGCCCGTGGTGGAAGCTGCCGTCCGCCGTATGCAAACGGCACAATCCGCGCATTTGGTAACAGAAACACAATTCCAGAGCCAACTTTATACCTATGCCCAACTGCTCAGCAGTCACGCACAGTTTTTGCAAAGTTATACAGATACAGAAGGAAAGATTGCAGACCTTACCACAAAGCTGATCCGCTATGATGGCCAACTGGCGCACGATCTGAACGACCTGGATAAACAAATTGCCCAGATTGACCAACAGATTGCCGAAAGCGAAGGCCACCAAAGCAGTATTATATTGGCCCCAGATGATGGCACCCTTACTGCCGTCCGCGTTAATCCCGGCCAACAGGTTTCCTCCGGCACCCCCCTGCTCACCCTATTGCCCACAGGCCATGCTTTAGAAGCTGAACTGTATGTTAGCTCTGCTTCTATAGGGTTTTTGCATGAGGGCGAACCTGTTTTGCTGCGCTATGCGGCCTTTCCCTATCAGCGCTTTGGCCTGTACCGCGGCCATGTCAGTGAGATCACGCGCGCACCCGTAACGGCAACAGATGGCACAGGCCAAAAAGCCGCTCCTTCAGACAAAGACAAAACACAATCGCAAAATCCGGGGCAGGATATCTATCGCATTCGTGTGCGCCCAGATCAGCAATTTGTAGAAGCCTATGGCCAACACAAACCCCTTGAAGCGGGCATGGAAGTGGAAGCCGATATCGCCATTGATACCCGCAGGCTCTACCAGTGGATTTTCGATCCCGTTATCAGCATGCGTGATGATTTTTACGCCGTGAGCGGAGGATTGAGGTAATGGGCATCACCCTCAAATCCCTTGAATTCGGATGGCGTTCGCGCACTCCTGTCATCTTGCAGGTAGAAGCCGCGGAATGTGGGCTGGCCTGCCTGGCCATGATTATGGGCCATTATGGCAACCAGATTGATCTGGCCACGCTGCGCAGGCGTTATTCCATATCTGTTAAAGGTGTTACGCTGCGCGATCTTATCGCTACGGCCGATACGGTGGGCCTATCTACCCGCGCCGTGCGGCTGGAACTGGAAGATCTGCCCAACCTGCGCATGCCCTGCATTTTGCACTGGAGCATGAACCACTTTGTGGTGCTTACACAGGTTAAGGGCAACAAAGTTACCATTCATGACCCAGCAGTGGGCCGCCGCACGCTCAGCATGGGCGAAGTCTCACGCGAGTTTACGGGCATTGCCCTAGAAGCCACCCCTAATGACAGCTTCCGCCGCGAGGATGACCGTGAAACTCTACGCCTGCGCGATCTGTTCCGCCATGTCGCAGGGCTGCGCCCGGCGCTGATGGTGCTGGGGACGCTTTCCCTTGGGCTGGAAGTTATTGCGTTAGTCATGCCCATGGTTTCGCAGGTAGTGATTGATGAAGTGGTGGTAACGGCTGATCACGAACTGCTTATCACCATTGCTTGCGGTATGGCCCTGCTTCTGCTCTTGCAGATGCTTATTGGCTGCGTACGCCAATGGGCCGTGCTGCTTCTGAGCACACGGGTTGGCTTGCAATGGAATACCAGCCTGTTCGACCACCTCTCCCGCTTGCCGCTGGATTACTTCTCCAAACGCCATGTGGGCGATGTGCTCTCGCGCTTTAACGCATTGGGCACCATCCAGAAAACCATTACCACCGATATGGTGCAAACAGTCATGGATGGGCTGATGGCTGTGGGAATGGCCATCATGCTGTTTATTTATGGTGGCTGGCTGGGCATGGTGGCTATGGTGGCCACAGGGCTGGATGTGCTCTTGCGCCTGATCACCTACCGCATCTACCGCGAGGCATCTGAAGAACAGATTGTTATTGATGCCCGCCAGCAAAGCCATTTTATAGAAACCCTACGCGGCATGGCCAGCGTGAAGCTTTTGGGCCTGCGTGAGCGCCGCCGCACCACATGGCTAAACCTTTTAGTGGACAGCATTAACATCCGCCTGCGCCTGCAACGCTATGATCTGATTTATGGCCGCATGGGCGATCTGATTTTTGGCGCCGACCGTCTGATTATGATGGTGCTGGGTGCAGGCGCAGTAATGAGCGGCCACATGACAGTTGGTATGCTGGTAGCGTTTCTCTCCTACAAAGATCAATTCGCCACACGCATTGGCAACCTGATCAGCAGCGGCTTCCAGATACGCATGCTCAATGTGCAAACAGACCGCTTGTCTGACATTGTGATGACAGACCCGGAAGCCACAAGTACCACGGCGGCCATTCCTCCGCCCCGTCTGGATGAACAACCAGCCGGTGGCACGCTCAGTTGCTCCGGCCTATCTGCCCGCTACGGCACGCAGGACCCGTGGATCTTCCGCAACATCTCGCTAGAAGTGCCAGCCGGCAGCAGTGTAGCCATAGTTGGCCCTTCAGGCTGTGGCAAAACTACCTTTCTCAAAGCTCTGATGGGGCTGATGGAAACGCAGGAAGGCAGCATCCGGCTGGATGGCGCGGATCTGGAAAGCCTGACGCTTGAAGGCTATCGCAACCGCATTGCTGGAGTATTGCAGGATGATGGCCTGTTCTCCGGCTCCATTGCCGACAATATCAGCGGATTCTCCGAACAGGTGGATGAAGCATGGCTGGTGGAATGCGCCACCCGCGCAGCCATTATTGATGATATCAAGCGGATGCCCATGGGGTTTGAAACCCTGGTAGGTGATATGGGCAGCGGGCTTTCTGGCGGACAGAAGCAGCGTGTCATTCTGGCTCGTGCGCTTTATCGTAAACCTGAAATCCTGTTTCTGGATGAAGCCACCAGCCATCTGGATGAACTTACCGAGCGCAGGGTAGCCGAAGCCCTGCGCGACATGAATGTAACCCGCATTATGGTTGCACATCGCCCGGCAACCATCGCACATGCGGATACCATCTATATCTTCCAGCCCGGTGGCGTGCTGACGCAATACCAGCCACCCAATACACAGAACAGGGCGGCATCTTAACCTTTTGGCTTAGGGAATGCGTACAACCAGCCGCCCCCGCACATGGCCAGCCAGAAGCATATCTGCGGCCTGCGGCGCTTCCGCCAGATCAATCTCACGCACCATATCATCAAGCTGCCGGGAGGGTATCAGTTCAGCCAGACGCGCCCATGCATCCTGGCGCTCCCGCCGGGGGCATTGCACACTATCAATGCCCACCAAGGTAACGCCTCGCAAAATAAATGGGGCCACTGTTGCGGGAAAATCCATCCCTCCGGCCAACCCGCAGGCCGTTACCACCCCTTGTGGGCGCATACTTGCACAAACAGAGGCCAAAACCTGCCCCCCCACAACATCAACCGCACCTGCCCAGCGGGCTTTTTCCAACGGGCGGGATGGCGTGGTAAAATGCGCGCGTGGCAATACTTCCGCAGCTCCCAAACTGTGCAGATAAGGTTGTTCCTCCAACCGCCCGGTTACCGCCACAACCTGATACCCCAACCGGGAGAGCAGCATGATAGCCACGCTACCAACCCCGCCACTCGCGCCTGTTACCAGCACCGGCCCACTTGCGGGTTCCACCCCTTCTCTCTGAAGGGCCTGCACACATAACATGGCTGTAAAGCCAGCCGTGCCAAGCGCCATAACCTGCCGCCCGTTCAACCCCAATGGTTGCGGCACAGCCCATAAGCCCGGCACACGGGCCAATTGGGCAAAACCTCCCCAGCGGCTTTCCCCCAAGCCATGGCCGGTTACAATAACATCCTGCCCGACAGGAACCGCAGGGTGGGCAGAAGCCTCTACCCGACCGGCCAGATCAATACCCGGCACCATAGGCCAGTTGCGTATGATCGGGCCCTTGCCTGTAAGTGCTAACGCATCCTTATAATTAAGGGATGACCACTGCACCCGAATTGTTACATCCCCTTCTGGCAGGTCTGCTTCTGCCAGTTCGCGCAGCGTAACCCGCTGGCCAGTTTCTGTTTTTTCTACATACAGGGCTTTAAACATGTTTTTTTCACCGCTGGTTAAGCTTTTGCCACCCATCAACCGGCCAAAATTTGGGGCACGGTACGCATTACACCAACGCCTGCAAAGCCCATCTGTGCCTGCATGACAGTATTTTGAAGTTTCTTCTCATTCCGGTTGGGATCAAAAATTAAACTAGGTATCTGTTCGGCCTGCGGGTATAGATGAAACCACCATTACAGGTTTCACTTTATTTCGGACGTTCTCTTGTTCCTGTTTATTATGGGTCTGCTGACCCTTGTCCTGCTGATTGCTGTCAGCATCCTCATTTCACTTTCCGAGATATCCTTCGCAGCTGCGCGGGAGGTCAGGCTTCGCAGTCGTGCAGAAGCCGGAGATAAACGTGCACAGGCCTTTCTGGCCCTGCGCCGTAACAGCGGGCAGGTTATGACTGCCATCCAGATCTGCCTGAACGGTGTGGGGATTCTGGGCGGTATTGCCAGCTCCGAAATGTTCACCCCGCCTGTAACCGAATTTTTAAGCCGCTGGGGTATGTCAGACTGGTGGGCACAAAATCTGGCCTCCACCTTCAGCTTTATTTTTGTAACCGGCGCCTTTGTTCTGTTTGCAGATCTGCTGCCCAAGCGCGTTGCCATGAACAACCCGGACAAAGTAGCCATGGCGGTTGGGTGGTTCCCCCGCGTGGCGCTACGGGTGCTGTATCCGTTTGTGTGGATTTTCTCCAAAATTTCTGATGCCATTTTGCATGCACTGAAAATCCCGGCTGCTTCTGCGGTGGAACCCATAACACCGGAAGACCTGCACGCCATTCTGGCCGCTGGCACGGCATCCGGCGTGCTGCTGCAACAGGAACACCAGATGATTGAGAACGTGCTGGCCCTACAGGCACGTTCCGTTACCTCCGCCATGACACCGCGTGATGAAATTATCTTTCTGGATATTCAGGACACGCCCGAACATAACCACGAAAAGGTACGCACCAATCCTTATTCCCGCTATCCGCTGTGCAACGGCGGATTGGACAAGGTTATTGGCTCCATCCGTGCAGAAGACGTTCTGGCATCTGTGGTGGACCCTTCCATTGCGCCTTCTGGCCGCCCCCACAGCAACCCCATTGCCCGGATGCGGCGTGAAGTTCTCTCTGTTCCCGAAACACTCAACCTTTGGGATACGCTGGCCCAGTTTGATACCCACGGCACCGGCTTTGCCCTGATAGTTAATGAATATGGGCTGGTTGTGGGGCTAATTACCTTTAAAGACATTATGGGCGTGCTGATGGATGGGTTGGCCAGCCCGTTTGAAGAACAGGCCATTGTAAAGCGTGATGAAAACTCGTGGCTGGTAGATGGCGCAGCCCCGATTGGGGATGTTATCCGAGAACTGCATGTGTTGGATTTGCCCGATAGCGAGCAGTTTGACACAATCGGCGGCTTTATTATGCACCGTCTGCGCCGTATGGCCCGCAAGGCAGACCGGGTAGATGCCGCTGGTTTCCGCTTTGAAGTGGTGGATGTGGAAGGGTTCCGTATCAACCAGTTGCTTGTGACACGTATGACCGAGACCTCATGAATTTTTCCTATTTCCGTTCCTCCGCTTTGCTTCTTGCCTGCCTTCTGGGCACTTCACTTTCAGCCTTTTCACCCACAATCGCTATTTCAGAAGCATCTGCTGCACAGGCGAATACCTCTGAGGCGACATTAGAACGGGTTGTGCTGGTTTCCCGCCACGGAATCCGCAGCCCAACAAAACCTTTAGACAAGCTAGAAAAAAAGACCCGCCACACATGGACACCATGGCCTGTGCCCCCTGGTGAGATGACAGCACATGGCCAGTTTGATCTTGGCCTTATGGGGCAATTTTTAAAAAGCTATTACCACATTGCCAGCAGAGATGCTGCGGCCCGTTGCCTGCCAGAACAACCAGCTTTTATATGGGCAGATTCCGCCAGCAGCCGCACGCAGCACAGTGGCGATATTCTGGCTGCTGCATTAAGCGATGGATGCCAGACACAGGCCCGCTCCATGCCTGCCAAAACGCATGATCTGCTGTTTAACGCTTTAGCCGCTAAAAAAACGACACTGGACACAGATGACGTTGAAAAAGCCCTAGATCCAGAACGCATGCCGGATACGCAACTGCCGCCACCTGTGCAATCCGGCGTCCAAACCTTGCAAACTCTGTTCGCCCCTAGCGCATGCACCACGGGCGCAACCCCATGTTTTTTCAAGCATGCGCCCCTCTCATGGAAAAAAGGTGCGCCTCATGCAGAAAACGGATTGGCATTAGGTTCTACTGTTTCAGAAGCCCTGTTGCTGGAATATGCGCAGGGGCTCCCTTCTTCCATAACCGCAGCAAATACAGATGCCGTGCATACGCTCAACAGTGTTCTGCCTGTGCATAATTATCAAAGTGCGCGTATGCGCCGCGCCCCTGCCATTGCCATCCCACGTGGCGGCAAACTGGCCCAAGCTATTCTAACACTATTGAATGAACAGCCCCTGACCTTGCCAGATGGCAATGTGCTGCCTACGCAAGCCCGTGTGGTTATGTTTGCCGGGCACGATACCACGTTGGACATGCTGACAACGCTATTTGGGCTGGATTGGACCTTTACAGACCAACCAGACCCCACAGCCCCAGATACAACACTGGCTTTTGAAACATGGAAGCACCCTGATGGACGCAAAGAAATCCGCTTTGCTGTTTTCCATCAATCTCTCGCCCAACTGCGAGATGGCCTGAAGCTAGACAACGTTCCGGGGCAAGGTGCGCCTCTGCCCTTAACCAGCACACTTTGTAACCAACCCAAAAACGAAACCTGCTGGCTGGAAAACTTAAGCCAACACGTGCCACAACATTAACGCAGGATAGCCTATGCATCGGAACACCAGTGCATAGGCCAAAGCATTTTACTTGATCGGTTTAAGAAACCGAAATAACGAGCGCGTAATTTTGTTACCCTTGTAACGCACCTGCGTTTTTTTGGGTAAAACGCCAAAATGTTCTTTTACCCGATAGGTATCTAGGCTGAACCCGGCTTCCAGTGCTTCCTTATAAAGCTCATCAAACTTCTGTTGCAGATCCGGGCGCGGATGATTGTAAATTGTGCCATCAAACCAGTGTTTGCGGTCTTCACCATTTAAGCGCTGCAAAGAATATTTATGGGAAAACTGCGTACCCATATCTGAATAATGCAGGAATTTTAGCGCTTCCAACGGCATGCCATCGCCATCCAGATTGCTAAAGGCGGGATCTAGTGGCTGAATATATTCGGGATGCTTTTCAAAAAACGTTTTCAGCTTTTTATGAGCCGATGCGTCTTTTTTAATTTCCGCTAACGGGGGCAGAAGCTTCATGGCGGCTTCGCAATCCCACATCAGGGTGCCCAGCCGCAAATCTCGCCCTTGGCCAGATGCCAGCATCACCTTGCCTTCTGGAATAGGCAGGTTCCATAGCTTTGCAATATCTGAAAGGGCAAAAATATCAGCATCCATATACAGCGCACGCCCCTTGCCGCCACAATAGGCAGGAATACCCCAACGGAAGCCAGAAAACGGCGTTGGCCATTCCGTCGTGTTCCAGCCTTCTTCCGGCTTAAAGCCAGAATACCAGAAACTCGAAGGATCACGCGTAAGCTGCATGAAAGTAATATCAACCGGAAGACTACTATATTTTGTAATACTATAGTGTAACACCATTAACTGTTCTAGGTCGCAATCGTTTGGATCACATCCAATAAACAGTTTAACTACGGCATTCATTCGTAAGTCTTTCATATTGATTTTTTGTTATTAGAATAAACGTTTGCATAACAGAAAGAGCCAACGTTTCAAACGGAAGTAAGGCTAGTTTATTTTTTAATGACTGCTGAGCTGTTTATCTTGTAAGAAAACTCTGCCTGATCATATTTTCATTCTTTCTTTTCCTTAAAAATGGCATGATTATCTACCATATATACGCATGTATCATGGCTTATATACAAAGGACAAATATACATGAAGCTTCATAAAGCGGCGTTTGCCTTCCTGCCGGCTCTTTTGCTTGCAGCTTGCGCTGAAACACCTATGGGCCCTACCGCACAGGTATTGCCCGGCCCCGGCAAAGATTACGGCACCTTTTTGCAGGAACAAAATTTCTGCCGCTCTCAGGCTGCTGCTGCTGTGCATGGTCAGGCAGGTAGCCAGAATCGGAAGGCCCTCTATGGTGGGCTGGCAACCACTGCGCTGGGCGCAGGCTTGGGTGCTGCTGTTGGTGGTGGCACAGGCGCTGGTATTGGTGCAGCCGCAGGTGCTTTGGGGGGTGGCCTTGGTGGCAGTGCTTATTCCAACAGCCAGCAAGGTGGCATTCAGACCCAGTACAACAATGCGTATGTAGCCTGCATGGTTGCCTACAAAAACGTGCTGCCTGCCCCCAATGCTGGTTATATGCCGCAGCAGTAAAAACTACGCTTTATCTTAGCTCACACGCGTTTTGTGGGCTGATAACAGCAAAAAGGGATCGTTCCTTTCGGAACGATCCCTTTTTTAATGGCAGAATATCGGATTTAGAATGCGGCCTGCACACGGGCAGCTACAGAATTCCCATCACGGCCAAGAATATTATAGGCTTGGCTATTACGCGTTACGATAAAGTGGTTGAAGTCCAGCATCACGCGGAAGTGGCGGTTGGGATACCAGTTTACCCCACCAGACCATACCGTTTGGCGGCCACCGCGCACACTGTTTGCCGTATCATCAAAATCAGCCACACTGTAACGGCCAGAAAGTTCCAGCGCGCCCCAGTAACCGTGTGCGGGATCAAATTCGTGTTCCACACCCGGAGCAGAAAACGCACCTTCTTTTTCATTATACATACGGGGCTTGCCAAACAGCGTATAGTTGGCTGCGCCATAGTAACCTTCAAACGATAGAGATGGCAGAGACTGCCCACCCTGCTGTTGATTGCGCGTCACGCCGATGTGGTAATATTCCCCCTTCAGCACCAGCTTTTTCCAGCGGAAACCCAGTTCCGGCCCAGCAGACCATACGGAGCCGATATTGCGCAGCGCGCCTGTATTCAGCAGTGCCGTTGTTGTTAGGTTAACTTCCGGGGCTTCTTTAAAGGTATATGTGCGGCCATTAGTGCCATCATTCACCTTAAATGCGCTAATGGCGGAAAGGCCCAGATGCACATCTATGTCTTTAGAAACATAGGGGCGCCCGGCAACACGGAAGGTGCCACCGGTCTGGCTATCACCAATATTGGTATCCTTGGCACGGTTACCAAATGTCTGACCAGTGAAATACCCTGCAATCCACCAGCGTTTTTCATAATGCAAGCCACCAACACTAAAGCGGGCATCGCCTGCGGCAATGTTACGCACGATATCCGTGATGGCAGGACGTTCCATCATTTCGAAATCGTTGGAGCTTTCGGAATCTTCTTCCGTCACACGTGGCTGAAAATAACCTACTGTTAGAATCGTGTTGTGCAGGCCGGTGTAGTTCAGGTTGGCTTCATACAGACCATCCGATCCGTCCGCACTGCCAGACCCGAAATCAGGCGTAATGTTTGCCACCCAATCTTTATACCGGAAGGTGAATGGAATACGCAGGCGGCGTGCATTTTCTGTGAAACTTGAGAAATCACCTTTGGTTTCGCCCCGGCGCGGAGACATGCCCATAAAGCCACCAAAGTCTTCATGAAATGCCAGACCAATAGACAGGCCATAAGCTCCGTCTTCTGATGCAACCGTAAAACGCCCTTTGGGGAAGCCGATGATCATGCCCCCAACGTGCACGTTTTCATCCTTTTGCGTTGCGGCCTTGAAGTCCTTCCAAGATGTCGTCATGCCGCGATCAGAAGGGGGTGTGCCCACACCGTTGTTCAGCAGAATATTTTTGCGTGGTGTTTGTTCACCAAACTTTACGTTAGGATCTACATCGTTATCAGCATATTTTTCCGGGAACTTATACCCATTTTGTGCCGTTGTACGTGTAGCACGACGTGAAGCAGGGCCTCTTTGCCGTGTTTCATTTTGGGCGATCTGAGATTTAAGATGTGTAATCTGCCCCATCATTTCACGCCGCATTTCAGCCATTTCGGCTTTCAATGCACGGATCTGGGCATCATCTGAACTGGAAGCCTCGGCCACTGGGGCAATTCCAGACATCAAAATTGAAGCAAACGCAAAAGATGGAAGAAGCGGTGAACAACGACGCATCATGGCCATTCCAAAACAGAAGAGGAGCGATGCGTGGTGAATAACTTTATTCCAACTTTTTGTGCGTGACGCTTAGATGATGGTTTCATGACAGTTTCATGAAAAAAGCGGCCCACAAAGGGGCCGCTTTCCATAATAAAATATCTTATTGAAATAAAAAGCTTATTTACCAGCCTGCCATGCAGATTGGATGCTATCTTTAACAGCCTTGGGCAACGGCACGTAATCAAGCTTTGCTGCAATGGAATCACCCTTTGCAAAATCCCAGATAAAGAAGCGCTTTACAGCTTCATCACGCGCGGGATTACGTGCAGGCAGTGGCACCAGAACATACGTGGCAGAAACAATTGGCCATGCCTGCGCGCCAGAAGTGTTCAGCAAATTAACAGAGAAATGCGAAGCATTTTTCCAATCTGCTGCTTCTGCTGCCTGAGAGAAGCTGGCCTGAGAGGCTGCTACAGCCTGACCAGAACTGTTCTTGAGGCGGATGGTAGTAAGGTGGTTACGGCTGGCATAGGCATATTCCACATACCCTACACCACCTTCCGTATTCTGTACGGTAGCGGCTACGCCATCGTTCCCGCGTGCGCCCAAGCCACCCGGCCAACTGATAGATGTGCCTGCACCGTATTGATCATGCCAATTTTTGGAAGACTGATCGAGGTAGGATGTGAACACAAATGTTGTGCCAGACCCATCTGCACGATGGATAGGCGCTACTGCCGTATCTGGCAGAGAAACACCGGGGTTAAGTGCGGCAATTTTTGGATCATTCCAACTGGTGATATCACCAGAGTAGATAGCGGCCAGCACATCACCACTCAGCACCAACACATCTGCCTTAATGCCCGGAATGTTCACAACCGGCACAATCCCGCCCATAACAGTGGGGAACTGAAAAAGATGGGCGCTTTCCAGCTTTTTGGCATCCATAGGCGCATCAGATGCCCCAAAATCTACCGTGCCTGCCAAAATCTGGTTCTGCCCAGCGCTGGAACCTACAGTCTGATAATTTACATTAACACCTGTATCTGCTTTGGCGGCAGAGGCCCAAGCCTCATAAATCGGGGCAGCAAAACTGGACCCCGCACCAGTTACACTTTGTGCGTGAGAAAAAGAGGGTACAGCTGCCAGCAAACAGGCAACCGCAGCAGCACAGGTTTCAGACCGAAAAGAAAAACGCATTTTGGGGAGCATCCCTAAGCATCAACACATAACGGCACCAGTACATGCCGCTTTTGCTTCGTAAGGGAGTGAATGCAAAAATGGGTTACGGCTGCAAGACAGTTTGGTGACAGTTTAATGAAGGATCAGCCACCAATGGCAAAAGCGGTAGCCAGATATGGCAGGATGTGCCCTGGCCCACTGCGCTTTCCACCACAAACCGCCCCCCATGCCGGGTGACAATATGCTGCACAATAGCAAGCCCCAACCCACTACCCTGCACAGCGGCCGCAGTTTTAGCTACGCGGTAAAACCGTTCTGTTAAGCGCGCCAGATGTCGGGCCGGAATACCGGGGCCGTTATCCGTTACACTCAGCACAATACCCGCAGCGCTCGGCCAACGTTGATCTTCCTCTGCCTGATGGCAGGTTATGGTAATAGATACAAGTTTACCGGACTTTGTTTTTTCTGAAACAAGGCTATATTTTATAGCATTTTCAACAAGATTAACCACAACCTGTAAAAGTTGTGTTTCATCCCCTGCAACCTGCCAGCTCTTGTTTTCTGGCGGCTGTACATCAACCTTAACCGGCAAACCGGCAGACAGAAGATCTCCTTCTGCCTGGCATTGCTCAAACAGATCAGCCAGACACACTGCTTCACGCGGTTTTTGGTGTTCCTGCATTTGCACGCGGGAAAGATAAAGCAAGCTGTTCAGCAGGTTTTGCATCCGTTTGGCCTGCTGAGACATAATTTCCAAAAACTCTTTTTGTGCTAATGGATCATCTGCAGCGGGCCCCTGCAAAGTTTCTATAAACCCCAGCAAAGCCGCCAAAGGTGTGCGTAGCTCGTGGCTGGCAAATGCCACAAAATCCGTATGCTGACGTTCCGCAACAACAGCATCTGTTTCATCATGCAGATCAACAAACACCAATGTTGTTTGTGCATTGGGTGCTGTGTTTTCCCTGCGCATACTTATTGGCAACAACTCTGCTGGCAGGCTTTGTTTTTGCAAAACAGCCTGAACCACTCGCAACCGTGGAATATCCAGAATAACACGCACACGGCCCGATGGTGTGTTTCCTACCTTTTGCGCAAGCACCACATCCAGCTTGGCCTGAAACGCCGGATGGCGGACTATACTGCCAAGGTCTCCATCAAACTGCTGTTCAGCCATTTTGGAAACCACACACAACCCGCGTGTTTCATTTATTACCAACATGGCAGCAGGCAGGCAGGCCATAACCTGTTCTAGACAGGGTTGAGAAACTTCCTTACTAGGGCTACGCCGTGCAAGAACAGGCACATGGCTTGCAGAAGCACGCATACGCCCAAGCACCATGCCACCCAAAGTTGCCATGGCTACACCAGCTATGGCCCCCTCCCCCATTATCAGCCATGCCTGTGCAACCATGCCGAAAATTTACCCTGCTTAGCCTTGTGGCAGATCCAACGCATACCCTCTGGCTCGCACTGTACGGATAAGATCTTGCTCATCTCCTTCATTCAGGGTTTGCCGCAAGCGACGAATATGCACATCTACCGTACGCAATTCTACAAAAGAGCTGCGTTCCCAAGCATGTTTCAAAAGTTCCTCGCGCGAGAAAACTTTACCTGGGTTAAGCATAAAAAATTCCAGCAACCGATATTCCGTTGGCCCTAACGCCAGCAAGCGCCCGCCACGTTCCACCTTGTGGCTCACCCGATCCATCACCAGTGTATCAAACCGTAATGTTTTATCTGCTGGTGGCAGGCGGCGCAGCATGGCTTTTACACGCGCAAACAATGCCTCCATGCTAAAAGGCTTTACAAGATAATCATCCGCCCCAGTATCTAAGCCACGGATCGTATCTGTTTCTTCTCCACGTGCGCTGAGCATCACAATCGGAAGCGTCGCTGTTTTGGGCTGCCCCCGTAGCTGGCGGCACACTTCTAAACCGGAAATACCCGGCAGCATCCAGTCCAGCAACAACAGATCAGGGCGTTTTTGGCGCACTTCTTCAAGCGCTGCCTCACCATCCCCTACAACACGGACTGCGTATCCCTGTTTTTCAAGATTGTAGCCGATAAGCCGGGAGAGTGCCGGATCATCCTCAACCACCAGAAGATCTGCCTTATTCATGCTTTCCCTGCTTTTTGTAACATGATTGAAAGATAGGGGGTTCTCACAGCAAAAAACAACGTCCCACCACCTCGCAAGAAAGGGATTATGTGTGAAAACCGCTTATATATCGGGCAAAAAGTACCCGTATGAAAGTTTTGTGAAACCCTCATAAAGTTGCAACAAAAAAAGGCCTTCCCTTATGGAGAAGGCCCTTTTGTTACAAATATTCTGGCAACCAGATCAATCTTCAAACGGATCACGCATCAGAATAGTATCATCCCGATCTGGGCTCGTGGAAAGCAGGGTAACAGGCGCACCCACCAACTCTTCAATCCGGCGCACATATTTAATGGCCTGCGCTGGCAAGTCTGCCCAGCGGCGTGCACCGTGGGTGGTTTCCTTCCAACCTTCCAGAGTTTCATACACCGGCCGCACACGCTGCTGCGCTGCTGGTGCAGACGGGAAGCGTTCGACCTTCTGCCCGTCCAGCTCATACCCAACGCAAACCCGGATTTCATCCAAACCGTCCAGCACGTCCAGCTTGGTAAGTGCCAAACCATTTATACCGCCAACGCGCACAGCATGACGCACCAGCACGGAATCAAACCAGCCACAACGGCGCGCACGGCCCGTGTTGGTGCCAAATTCATGCCCGCGCTCACCAAGACGACGGCCTGTTTCATCATGCAGTTCTGTGGGGAACGGGCCTTCACCCACACGGGTGCAGTAAGCCTTGGCAATACCCAACACAAAACCCGCAGCCGTTGGGCCCATGCCAGAACCCGTACCTGCATTGGCAGCCACAGTGTTGGAGCTGGTAACAAACGGATAGGTGCCGTGGTCTACATCCAGCATCACGGCCTGCGCACCTTCAAACAGAATACGGCGGCCTGCACGGCGGGCATCATCCAGAATATCCCAAGTGGGGGCCATATAGGGCAGCACTTTAGGGGCAATATCTGTCAGGAACGTAAGAAGTTCTTCCTTGGTGAATACAGGTGCACCCAGCCCTGCCAGCAGGGTGTTATGGTGCAGCAGCAATTCATCCAGCTTCCAGTCCAGCGTTTCCGGCTCGGCCAGATCACACAGACGAATAGCACGGCGGGCCACTTTATCTTCATACGCGGGGCCGATGCCACGGCCTGTGGTGCCAATTTTACGATCACCCCGCGCAGCCTCACGCGCGCGATCCAGCGCACCATGCACAGGCAGAATCAGCGGTGCATTTTCTGCAATCTTGAGCGTATCGGGCGTAACTTCCAGCCCCTGTTCCTGAATACGGCCAATTTCCGCCAGCAGCGCCTGCGGGTCCACCACCACGCCGTTGCCGATAATGCCCAGCTTGTTGTTCACCACGCCAGAAGGCAGCAGAGAAAGCTTGTAAACCTGATTGCCCACAACCAGCGTATGCCCGGCATTGTGCCCACCCTGAAAGCGCACAACAATATCGGCCCGGCTAGCAAGCCAATCTACAATTTTGCCTTTGCCTTCATCACCCCACTGGGCGCCAATCACGGTTACGTTGGACATGGATGGTGTGCTCCTGAAAGAATCTTGCCGCTAACTGAAAGAGAAAAAGCCCCTTCCGGGGGAAAAATCATGACAAGGCCGTGCAAACGGTGCCACGCAACACATGGGTGCAACCCAAACGGCGTGCTTCAATCTCTGGCTCTACGGTGAGAGAAGATGCCGCCAGCGTGGCGTAACCCTGCGTGCGCAGGCGTGCGGCCTCCCGCTTATCTGCCCCCGGCGCCACATAAACACGTGGGCGGGCAGGTGTAGGCGGAATCATGCGGAACAGCACATCTGGCCGCAACGTCAGCCCACAGGCGGGTTCATTATCATTACACAGGTAACGCCCACCACGCCCCAGCTCTTCTGAGCGGCCAACGGCAAACAGCGTGACACACACACCGGTGTGGTATTTCCAGCCCCGAAACTCTACCGGATCTACCGTCATGCGCAGATTGGGGCACTGCTCACGCAGGGCGGCCACGGTATCTACCAAACGGTCCAGAACAGCACGGGCCTTGGGCGGCAAGGTAATTTCAATCAGCCGGGCCACCGCATGTTCTGCCAGCCCGGTTGCTTCCAGCAATGCAATAAGCGTGCTTGCCAGTGGGCCACCTT
The DNA here is from genome assembly GCF_008690365.1 of Acetobacter sp. DmW_136. Lineage (NCBI taxonomy): Bacteria > Pseudomonadati > Pseudomonadota > Alphaproteobacteria > Acetobacterales > Acetobacteraceae > Acetobacter > Acetobacter sp. DmW_136. The sequence continues at coordinate 45,663 of NZ_VHON01000030.1, read as the reverse complement.
GTTCGGCCACGGCAGCGGAATCCTTACGATCCAGCGCACGCATAAGGGCGGCGCGCTGCGCTTCGGGCACGTTACCTTCTTCCAGCAATGCTGGAATAAATGGCGGCATGGTGAGATCGAAGGAAACATCCTTCACACCCAGACGCTCAAGCGCTTCCGCCCCAACAGACATAACCTCCGCATCCGCTTCTGGCGAATCGGGGCCTATAAGTTCGATACCCGTCTGCATAATCTGGCGGCTGCTTTCTTCCGCAGCCACGGGAGACACCACAACACACACACCAGCGTAAGAAACACGCAGCGGACGTGGCGTGCTGGCCACACGGGTTGCCGCCATACGGGCCACCTGCGGCGTAATATCGGGGCGCAGCACCATCATGCGACGGGTATCCGGGTCCATCACCCGGAAACTCTGTTCCGCAAGGGCCGCACCGGCACCCGCCAGATACGTGTCCTCAAACTCTATAAGAGGGGGCCGCACGCGGTCGTATCCGTGGGATGCAAACACGTCCATAAGCGTGGCAACGCCTTCTGCCTCGGTTCGGGCATCGGGCGTTAAAAAATCTACAAAGCCTGCGGGCAGCAGCGCCGGGCTAAAAGGCGGGTCTTCCGTCATGCTTCGGGCTATAGCACTGCATGGCGTGCCCGTCATGCCCGCAAAGGGGCACTTTTTACGCTATATGCGTCTAACAGGTGTGGTTTTTTCAGCCATCTGCGTTGCCGGGCAGCGTTTCCCACCCTGTGCCGATAAAAGTAAGCACACGGCGGCCCATACCATCTGCACGCAATACAATCAGATTCTGGTCTTCCAACCACCCTAGCAGACGGCGCGCACGCCCCTTTGAAACCGTGCCGTACACTCGCGCAATAGCGGCATCAGATGGACATGGCTGCCGACCCAAGGCGGCACGTGCCAGAAAAAGCCCCACGGCCTGAAGGTCTTCCGGCAAAGTGGAGGCCAGAGCTTCGGCCTCCTGCCATTCGGGCTGCGTGGATGTTTCTTCATCCACACCGCTGCGAGCTGTGGCCAAAGCCCGGTTAAAGCGCCGCATATCCAGCGCATTCCGCCCCAATCCGGCAATCCTGCACCGTACCAGAAAATCCTGATACAAAACGGGTGCTGGTCGAAAAGCAGCTTCTTCATCTTCCATCATGTCACGCAGAATGGCGCGCATGCGGGCTTCACGCTCGGTTTGGGTTTCAGATGTTTCTTCGGGGGCTTCCTGTTCAGCTTGAGCGGCCTGTGCCTCACCATGTGCCGCAAGTTGAGTTAGCAGATCAGGCGGTGGCGGTGCAGGCGCTTTGCGTGGGCGAACAGGCATATCCTGCACAGGCACGGGGGCCAGGATAAGATCATGCACAGGCGCTGGTGGCGGCTCAAACGGCGTAAGCACCGGCCCGGCAGAGCGGCTTTCTGTTTCTACTGTGCCAATACGCACCGGCACTGGCCTGCGGCACAAGGCTGGGCCAAGTGCTACAAAAGTGCCGCGTGCTAAATCTCGGAACGATTCGGCCTGCCTGCGCTCCATCCCCAGCAAATCTGCCGCGCGGGACATATCAATATCCAGAAATGTGCGGCCCATCAGAAAGTTGGAGGCTTCTGCAGCCACATTTTTGGCCAGCTTGGCCAAACGCTGCGTGGCAATAACCCCGGCCAAACCACGTTTACGACCACGGCACATCAGGTTTGTCATGGCGCCAAGGGATGCGCGCCGGGCTTCGTCCGAAACTTCACCTGCGGCGGCAGGGGCAAAAAGCTGCGCTTCATCCACCACCACCAGCACCGGATACCAGTATTGGCGCGGCACCTCGAACATGCCGCCCAAAAATGCAGCAGCCCAACGCATTTGCTGGTCTGCATCCAGACCTTCCAGATTCAGCACAACCGAAGCACGGTGCATACGCATGCGTTCACCCGCCGCATGTAGCGCCATTTCGGAATGGTCTGCGCCATCAATCACCAGATGGCCGAATTTTTCCGCAAGGCTGACAAAATCCCCCTCCGGGTCAATAATCGCCTGCTGCACCATGCGGGCGGATTGCTCCAGCAACCGCCGCAGCAGGTGTGATTTACCAGACCCAGAATTACCCTGCACCAGTAGGCGCGTGGCCAGAAGTTCGGCCAAATCCAATTGTGCCGGGCCACCCCCCGGCACTTCACCCATTATGATCATGCTGCTCATGGCTGGAGGGGATACCGCTTAGCCCCTGTATCCTGCAACCATACCTGTAGGCCCTTTGCTGCCGCGCGCCCCGTGGCAAGGCAGGCATGCAGCAGATAACCGCCTGTTGGGGCCTCCCAATCCAGCATTTCCCCCGCCACAAACACACCGGGCATTGCACGCAGCATAAAGCCATCTGTGCAGGAATCGGACGTAATCCCACCAGCAGTGGAAATGGCACGGGCAAGCGGTTGTGGAGCGCTCAACACTACGGGCACAGCTTTTAACCGCGCAGCCAAGGCTTGAGGTGAGGAAGGAATATCCTGCCCACCTTCACGCAGCAATGCGACAGCAACAGGCGGTAAGCGCAATGCCTTGCGTAATTTATTAGAGAGGCTCTCTCGCGGGCGGGTAGCCGCCAAACGACGGGCTACTTCCTGCTCTGGCATATCCGGGCGCAAATCTACCATCACGGTCACCACACCCTCTTCGGCAATGGCAGCCCGAATAGGAGCAGACAGCGCGTAAATCGCGCCGCCTTCCAGCCCATTAGCAGTTACCATCACTTCGCCCTGCACGCGGTACCCTGCAAAGCTGAGTGCCACAGGTTTAACCGGCACGCCTGCAAAACGCTCCCGGAACAGATCAGACCATGCTGTCTCAAACCCACAATTTGCAGGCTGTAAGGGCGCTATATTCACACCCTGCTGCGCCAGAACTGGCACCCAGCCTCCTGCACTGCCCAAACGCGGCCAGCTTGCCCCACCTAGCGCCAGTAATGTGGCATCTGCCTGCATGGGGTGCGGGGCATCCTGCCCTGCACGCTGCACAAGCAGGTGGCCGTGCTCATCCCATCCTTTCCATGCGGTGCGGGTGTGAAAAACAACACCAAGCGCCTGCAGCCGCGCCAACCATGCACGCAGCAACGGGGATGCCTTCATGGCCGAAGGAAACACACGGCCAGAAGACCCCGTAAAGTGGGCTTGCCCAAGCCCTTCCATCCAGTGCTGGATGTCCTGCGTGGTCCATGCATCCAATGCCGGGCGCAACCATGATTGCGCCACACCATAACGCCGCATCAAGGCCTCATGCGGTTCGGAATGCGTGATGTTTAACCCACCCCGCCCTGCCATAAGAAACTTGCGGCCAACACTGGGCATGCGCTCCAGCACCTGCACGCTGTAACCGGCCTGTGCCAGATACTCCGCAGCAGCCAACCCCGCAGGGCCAGCCCCAACAATAACAATATGAGCGGCTGAAGCGTATGTCATGGACAAGATATTACTGGAATCGGAAAAACGGAATCATACCGCCTTTCCGCCAGCGTTGCGCACGGCTTTTGCCAGATCTTCAATCTGCGCCAACACGCGTGGCAAAGTTTCCGCCGTAGCGCGCCCTTTGTCATCCAACGTATCTGCCAAGGTAGATAGCAAGGCCGAGGCCACAACAGCACCATCTGCAATGCTGGAAGCGTTGGCAGCCTGCTGCGGCGTACGCACACCAAACCCAATGGCGATGGGCAGCTTTGTTACCTTACGCAGGCGCGGAATGGCTTCTTCCAGATCATGCGTGGTAGCGGAACGTGTGCCCGTAATGCCCGTAATGCTCACGTAATACACAAACCCAGAAGCATGAGAGAGCACATAAGGCAGGCGCTTATCCGATGTGGTGGGTGCCACAAGCCGGATGATATCCAACCCGTTTGCCTTGGCAAATGGTGCCAGCACATCGGCTTCCTCTGGCGGCAGATCCACCAGAATCAGGCCGTCCACGCCAGCACCCGCAGCATCACGGCAAAAGCGTTCATATCCGTAGGATTCTACCGGGTTCAAATACCCCATAAGGATAATGGGGGTTTTGTTATCCTGCTGACGAAAATCCGTTACCATATCCAGCACGCCTGCCAGCGTGGCCCCGGCCTTAAGGCCACGACGAGCAGCAGCCTGAATAACAGGGCCATCGGCGGAAGGATCTGAAAAAGGCATGCCAATTTCAATCAGGTCTGCGCCAGCAGCGGGCATTTTCCGCAGCAGTTCGAGCGATGTATCCCAATCCGGATCATACGCTTCCAGATACGGGATAAGCGCACCGCGGCCTTCAGCGGCAAGTGCTTTAAAACGGGCTGCTATACGGCTCACAGCTTGACCCCCAGATGTTCGGCAACAGTGAAAATATCTTTATCACCCCGCCCAGAAAGGTTGACCACCAGCAGGGTATCCTTGGAAAGGGTGGGCGCAATTTTGGCGGCATAAGCCACGGCATGGGCAGATTCCAGCGCGGGAATAATGCCTTCCATACGTGTGCAAAACTGGAAGGCATCCAGGGCCTCATTATCCGTAATGCCTACGTATTCTGCGCGGCCAATATCATGCAGCCATGAATGTTCCGGCCCCACACCGGGGTAATCAAGCCCAGCACTGATGGAATGCGCTTCCTCAATCTGGCCATCTGCGTTCTGAAGCAGGTATGTGCGGTTGCCATGCAGCACACCGGGGCGTCCGCGCTCAATAGAAGCAGCGGTTTTGCCACTATCCAGACCGTGGCCTGCGGCTTCCACACCAATTAGACGAACCGATTTATCATCTAGAAACGGGTAGAAAATGCCCATAGCGTTGGAGCCGCCGCCAATAGCGGCCACCACAACATCTGGCAGACGGCCTTCAGCGGCCTTCATCTGAGCTTTGGTTTCCGTGCCGATTACGCTCTGGAAATCACGCACCATAGCTGGGTATGGGTGTGGGCCTGCCACCGTGCCAATAAGCATGTAGGTATCAGCAATGTTGGCCACCCAATCCCGCATGGCCTCATTCATGGCGTCTTTCAGCGTGCCTGCGCCAGAGGTAACGGGCACGACCTCCGCACCTAGCAAACGCATCCGGAACACGTTGGGCTTTTGCCGCTCTACATCGGTAGCACCCATGTAGATCACGCATTTCAGGCCGAACAGGGCGCATACGGTTGCCGTGGCCACACCATGCTGGCCCGCCCCGGTTTCCGCCACAATACGGGTGCGGCCCATACGCCGGGCCAGCAGAATCTGCCCCATAACGTTATTGAGCTTGTGGGAACCCGTATGGTTGAGTTCTTCACGCTTAAGAAAAATTTTAGCGCCACCCAGTTCTTCTGTCATGCGCTGGGCAAACCAGAGCGGACTGGGGCGGCCGACATAATCTTTCAGATAATAATCCAGCTCCTTCCGGAAAGCCGGATCAGCCTTGGCAGCTTTATAGGCTTCATCCAGTTCCAGAATGAGAGGCATAAGGGTTTCCGCCACAAAGCGCCCCCCATGACGCCCACCAAAATGCCCCCGCTCATCCGGCTGGTGCCGGAGGGAATTGCTCTGCACCGCTGCCGTGCCGTGTTCCTTCGGATCTGCCATTTCTGGTCTGCCGCTCCCATACCGCGTGAAAAACCGCGCCTGCCAGACATGCAAAAGTCTGGCATCGCCTGTCATAACGAAGCCGCAGGCTTACCAGATACCGCAAGGCGTTGCACAGCCCTGCAACCACGTAACCTTGCCAGAAACACGTAGAAGGCCGCATAATTTGTAACAGTTGAATATTTGCAGCCCATATCGCCACCTGACATTCTGTGTTCAGAAAACAGTGGCCCTGCCTGCCTTCGGTAGCGCGCGCACACAAAATGGAGAATCGCATGTTCCTGGCCCACCGGCCTGGTATGCCCGCACGGGCTATTGAGACCGCAGCCGACGCCGCCGATGCCGTATGGCTGGATCTTCTGGATCCCACCCCGCAGGAACAGGCCCTGGCAACCCAATTATGTGGCCAGCCCATTCCCACGCTGGATGATCTGAACGAAATTGAAAGTTCATCCCGCATTAGCGTGCGCGATGGAGCGGCTTTTCTTTCCTCGCCTTTATTACAGAAAACCGGTCCGGAATTTCAGACAACACCTGTCGGCTTTATTCTGACGCAAAACCGGCTATTCACTATCCGCTTTCAGTCCTACCAGTCTTTTGAAACCGTGGCGTTGCTTGTGGCGGATCATGCGCAGGTTATGCCTGCCCCCCATGCCATTCCCACCCCAGAAACACCGCTCCCCACACCCGCATCCACCACAGCCCCCTCTGCCCCACTCCACATCCAGCATGATACCATGCTGCATGCGGGGGAAATTCTGGTGGCGCTGATTGAAACCATTGTAGACCGGCTGGCCGATATTCTGGAAAGCGTGGGAGACCTGCTGGATACTCTTTCGCACGATATTTTCCGCACCCGTCCATCCGGCCAAGCCATGCGCAACATTGCATCATGGCAGCGTGACTTACTCCAGCGCGTGGGCAGTTCGGGCAATCTGTGTTCACGTATGCGCGATACGCTTTTGGGTATGGAACGCATTGCCCTGTTTTTGAGCGAAAGCCGCAAAACAGCCAGCGCCATCCCCACCCCCGGATACATGCTAAGCACGCGCCACATCACCACCGATTCCGTACCGCAAGAAGGGGAAAGCAATACTGCCGCAGCCTATGCGCTTTCCAGCCCGCTGCGGATGCGCATTACCACAGTAAGCCGAGACCTTTCCTCGCTAGATGCCTATGTTTCCCAGGCGCAGGACAAGGTGGAATTTCTGCTGGATGCCACGTTGGGCTTTATTAACATTGAACAGAACGGGGTCATGAAGGTGCTGACAGTTGTCAGCTTTATTGGGGTAGCCCCTACTTTGATTGCTGGCATCTATGGTATGAACTTCAAGAACATGCCTGAACTGAACTGGTCTTTCGGTTACTGGTATTCACTCGGGCTTATGGCCTCCACCATTGTATTGCCCCTGCTGTGGTTCTGGAAAAAAGGCTGGCTGGGAGGGATCAAGTAAAATGCATCAGCTCTGGAAAACGGCTTTTTTCTCCGCCTCTCTTATCGGTAGCATGTCTACGGCACAGGCTGCATCCTCCACACCCACACAGGCCCCGCCACCTAATGGATATCAGGCGTTTTTTGACCATCTGAGCACCGAACCCTTACGCTATGCCGCCGTATCTTCACGCAATGGCAAACGGTTGCTTGTTGGGCTTCATCCTTCCACGGCAGGCCATGTAGCGGGGGAGCTGATGCTGCTGGATGGTACCATGCGCCCGCTGTTAAGTGCGGATGTGGAAGGCACAGCGCCTGATCTGCAAAGCGGGCAAACCGGCATGTGCCAACTTACCACCACCCTAAAGGAAGACAGCCTGCACCTGAATGGCCCATGCTCACAGAATCAGATTTCCGGTGGGCTTACACGCACCATGCACCCTTCCCAGCTATGGTCTCAGGTAAACAGTTTTATTTCCCCTGATATGTCGGTTTCCGCTGTGTGGCTGACCCGTGCCGGGTGGAATGCAGCCATTACCCCTGCGCCAACGCCATGAAGCCCACACCACAAGGTTATTGACGATACATCTGGCCGCCGTTATTATGCCGCCCCAATAGTACTGGCTGACTTCACCTGCCCAGTGCATCCTCCCTTTAGTCTGGATTATTCTGCCCCGGCATCACCTTCCAGCAAGGTGCCTATTTGCCGCAGCCGCGCGCTTCCGGCAGCCGATGGCATGAGAAATCCTGACATATTCCTTATGAACTTTTGCCAGTCAGGGCATTTCCTAGATGCATCTTGCGGAACTCAAGGCCAAATCCCCAGCGGATCTTCTGGCCTGCGCTGAAGACCTGAATATTGAAAACGCGTCATCCCTGCGCAAGCAGGACATGATGTTTGCCATCCTGAAGGCGCTGGCCGATAACGACCAAGCGATCTACGGCGAAGGCACGCTTGAAATCATGCACGACGGGTTTGGTTACCTGCGTTCCCCCGAATCAAACTACCTTCCCGGCCCGGATGATATTTATATCTCCCCCACACAGGTGCGCCGCTTTGCCCTACGCACAGGTGATACGGTAGAGGGCCAGATTCGTGCCCCGCGTGATGGTGAACGCTACTTCTCCATGCTCAAGATCAACACGATCAACTTTGAGCCACCGGATGCTGTGCGCCACCGAATCAACTTTGATAACCTGACCCCACTTTACCCTGAACGTCGCCTTCAGATGGAAGTGGAAAGCCAGGCAACAGCCCCGGAACCCAAATCCGAAAAAGGCAAGAAAAGCGCGCAAAAAGACTTTACCCCGCGCGTTATTGATCTTGTTTCCCCCATTGGTATGGGCCAGCGCGCCCTTATTGTGGCCCCGCCTCGCTCGGGCAAAACGGTTATGCTGCAAAGCATTGCCTCTTCCATCAGCGCCAACCATCCGGAAGTTTTCCTGATCGTTCTGCTGATTGATGAACGCCCAGAAGAAGTTACGGACATGGCGCGCTCTGTGCGCGGTGAAGTGATTGCCTCCACCTTTGATGAGCCCGCACACCGCCACGTGCAGGTAACGGAAATGGTGCTGGAAAAAGCCAAGCGCCTTGTTGAACACAAGCGCGATGTGGTGATCCTGCTGGATTCCATTACCCGTCTGGCACGCGCCTACAACACCGTTGTCCCCTCATCCGGCAAGGTGCTGACCGGGGGTGTGGATGCCAACGCCCTACAACGGCCTAAGCGCTTTTTTGGTGCCGCCCGTAATATTGAAGAAGGTGGTTCCCTTACCATTATCGCCACGGCGCTGATTGATACCGGCAGCCGCATGGACGAAGTGATCTTTGAAGAATTCAAAGGCACGGGCAACTCGGAACTGGTGCTGGATCGTAAGCTGGCAGACAAGCGTACCTTCCCGGCAATCGACATCACCAAAAGCGGCACCCGTAAGGAAGAACTGCTGGTGGATCGGGCTACACTGTCCAAAATGTGGGTTCTGCGCCGCATTCTGGCCCCTATGGGCACGATGGACGCCATGGACTTCCTGCTGGACAAGCTGAAATACAGCAAAACCAACAATGACTTCTTTGAAGCCATGAACAACTGACCGGGCAGGCTTTTCTCGCCTTTCTTTCCGTCAGTTCATTTCTACAGAACGCCTGCTTCGGATTACGAAGCAGGCGTTTCCTGTTTTTTGCGCAACGTGAGCACCACACTGCCATCGGGCTGCGGCACATCGGACAAAATGGTATGCCCAAGCGCCCGAGCAGACCGGCTGATGTTCTTTAGCGGCTCTTCCCCCTTCAGGCGCACAGCCAACAAACCACCCGGTGGCAGGCCATCCAGCGCCAGACGCGTGCGCACAAATGTCATGGGGCATTTTTCCGTTGTAATATCCAAAACGGCAATGCGTGGCTCTTCCTGCACGTTAAAATCAGGCACGTATGCAGCAGAACGGGTCATTCAGAAACTCCATAAAAGGGCGAAAAACGTAAGCTCATCTGCAAAAGATAGGGGCCTGCATCGCATAAAAAAACTGCCAGCGAGTGTAAAATTGGACAAACCCTATCACTTTCGGCTACCTGAAACCTGAAACACAAATTGTAACTCAAAGCAGGATTTGTGATCTTGAAGGCACAGTCGGCAGAATCGCGGATCGAGCAGCTGTGTGTTGAACACGGCCTGAAAATGACCGGACAGCGGCGCGTGATTGCACGTGTTCTGTCTGAAGCAGACGACCACCCTGATGTGGAAGAGCTGTACCGCCGTGCCTTGACACTGGATTCCCGCATTTCAGTGGCCACGGTGTATCGCACCGTAAGGCTTCTGGAAGAAAAAGGTATTCTGGAACGCCGAGACTTCGGCGGTGGGCGCGCACGGTATGAAGCAACGGAAAATGGGCGGCACCATTATCATCTGATAGACGTGGATAATGGGAAAGTTATAGAGTTTGAAGATCCCGAACATGAAGCTTTGATGAAAAAAGTGGCTGATCGGTTGGGCTTTGAATTTGTTTCCATGCGGCTTGAGCTGTTTGGCCGCAAAAAATCCGCTGCAAAGCCGGGCACCAAAACATCCTCTCGTGCCCGCCAGAAAGGAAATGCTGCATGAGTGCAACGCGCAATAACGGAGGGGGACTTTCTGCGCTGGATCTGGAACGCAAAGGCTTTCCCGAACTGCGTGGTGGCACCCTGAGCGTACGCATTGCAGAAACAGAGGCCGAGCTGGAAGCAGCCCAAGCCCTGCGCTACCGCGTTTTTTATGAAGAAATGGGGGCCCGCCCAGAAGGCGAAACCCTGCGCCTTAAACGCGATATTGATGAATTTGATAATGTGGCAGACCACCTGTTGGTAATTGACCACTCCATTGCCTCGGACGCACGAGGCGTGGTGGGCACATACCGACTGGTGCAAAGTGACGCTGCAAAAAAAATCGGGCGTTTTTATTCCTCCAGCGAATATGACATTACGCCCTTAAAGGAATTCCCCGGAAAATTGCTGGAAGTGGGCCGATCCTGCGTAGATAAAAACTACCGTGGCCGCACAGCCATGCAACTGCTGTGGCGGGGCATTGCCTCCTACATTTTCCTGCATCAGATTGATCTGCTGTTTGGTTGCGCCAGCTTGCCGGGCACGGACCCGGACAAAATGGCCAATGAACTTACCTACCTGTACCACAACCATCTGGCCCCTCCGGCTCTGCGTGTGCGGGCTTTGCCAGACCGGAAGGTAGAAATGCTGCGCACAGACCCGCACAGCCTCAACCTGCGCCGGTGCCTGGCTGGCCTACCGCCACTTATTAAAGGCTATCTGCGGCTAGGTGGTTATGTGGGGGATGGCGCGGTGGTGGACCCGCAGTTCAACACTACGGATGTGGCCATTCTGGTCAAAAGTGAGCTACTGGCAGATAAATATTACAGGCACTACGAGCGCCGCCTGCGCGATGCTCTGGACTGATAACGGACAGCTTTTTCAACGTCCGTTTTCTTTTTCTGTCAGTCAGTAAACTAAGGTTTGCGCCGTGGTAAAACTGCCCGCGTTTTTTCAAACGGCGCATAACCGCCTGCGCCGATGCTGGCGGGACAATTGGCGTTTCATAGGGTTTATGCTGGGGGTTGGCGCTCTTTCTGCGCTGGCTCTGCCCCCTTTGCACTTCCTACCCATATTGTTGCTTACTTTTGGCATACTCGGCCAGATACTCAACACCACAACAAGTTGGAAACACGCCGCATGGGCTGGCTGCCTGTTTGGTTTTGGCTTTTACACAGCCGGACTTTACTGGCTGGTCAATGCTGTGCTGATTCGTGCTGATGAGTTCTGGTGGTTTGTGCCTTTCCCTTCCATGGGGTGTGCCCTTATTCTTGCGCCGATGGTGGGGGCACCGGCCGCACTCAGCATGTTGGTGCCCGCAGGGTTGCGCCGTCTGGCATTTTTTGCCGGAGCATGGACGATTTTTGATATGGGCCGCACATTTTTATTCAGCGGTTTTACGTGGAATGCACTGGGCAGTTGCCTTGCCATACCCGGCCCTGTTGGGGACATACTCATCCAACCTGCTGCATGGGTGGGAGAAGATGGGCTAACTTTGGCGCTTGTATTGGCAAGCCTGCTATGTGGCAGCGCCTTATTGGATAACCTGCATCTGCGCATTCCGTTTACGCCACAAGCGGCAGCCCCATATTGCATACCTATAGTTCGGCGTAGAATTTATATAGGCTGTATAGCTGCCTCTGTGCTGTGGCTTGGTGTGGGCGCCGCACGCTTTTACAGCATTTATCCTCAGGGCGAATCCGGGCCAATAGCTGTTATGGTTCAGGGCAATGTGCCCGAAACTGAAAAAGTAGGCAGGTTGCGTCCCAGAGATATCTTTTTGCGCTACCTACGCCTAACAGCCCAAGGCGTGCAGCAAGCTCGGCAATTACAAATTCAGCAGGCAGCCTCTGGCACACCTTATCGCCCTATTGTGTTTTTGTGGCCGGAAACCTCTTTCCCCGGCTACGATCTGTTGCAGGATACGCCCAAGGCCCGAGAAGTTATTATGGATTGGGCTCTTGGGGCCGATGCAGGAATTATTGGTGCACTCCGGCAGGATGATAACGGGCGTTACCGTAATTCCGTTTTGGCTTTGGCTCCTGATGGGGCCGTAAGCGCCGTGTATGATAAAGCACGCCTTGTACCTTTTGGAGAATATCAACCCTCCTTCATCCCTTTACAGATTGTACCGCAGGGCGGATTGGCTGCTGGCCCTGGCCCACAAACATGGCATTTGGCCAACATTCCACCCGTTGGCCCGTTAATCTGTTACGAAGTGATTTTTTCGGGCGATGTGACCAACCCCCATGATCGCCCCCGCTGGTTAGCCAATGTTACGAATGATGGATGGTTCGGCAACAGTGCAGGCCCACGCCAGCATTTGGAATCCGTGCGCTTACGCGCTGTAGAAGAAGGGCTGCCAATCGTAAGAGCTGCCAATACAGGTATTTCTGCGGCTTTTGATGGCAGAGGCCATCTTCTTGCCAAATTGGGATGGGATAAAACAGGTGTACTTGTTTCTGCTGTGCCTGCGGCCCTTCCTCGCACGTTTTTCGGGCATTACGGACAAGCTGTTCCTTTACTATTCTGTGCATTGCTGATTCTGGGCGCATCTATCCGGCGCAGCAAAGCCTGATTTTTCTTAGTTTCCTGTTCACCGTTTTTTTCAGTTTTATGGCGCAGTTCGCTTTTAAATAGGTGTCTGCGCTGTTTTTCTTTTGGAGGAGACGGCAAACATCTTTATAAAATGTTAACCTTCTTGAGCATATTCCCTCGTGAAAGCAGGAAAAGTTTCGAGGCGTGAAACATACGGAGCAGGAACCGATCGACACCACCATGATCCAGCCTCATGCTGCTGCCAGTGCCATTGATGCCCATGTTGGCAAACGCATAAGACTACGCCGCACATTGTTGGGACTCTCTCAGGAAAAACTGGGAGAAGCTTTGGGAATTACCTTCCAGCAGATTCAGAAATATGAACGTGGAGCAAACCGGGTAGGCGCTTCGCGATTGTATCATATTGCCTGTGCGTTGGATGTGCCGATCAGCTTCTTTTTTGATGATATGCATTCTGCGGAAGTTGTTTCCAATAAGCAGGCGCATTTTTCGGAAACACGCAAAAGCTTTGGTGCACCAGCGGACAAGAATGTTAGCGTAGCATCTACATCGGATACAAAAAACATATTCAAAAAGCAGGAAACACTGGAGCTGGTACGCGTGTATTACAGCATTCCAGACGCGCAAATGCGCCGAAAAATTCTTGAGCTTATGCAAACAATGAGCGTATCCAGATAAAAAAGGGCGGCCTTGAAGCCGCCCTTTTTAGTAAGTGGATCAGAAGCTCTGATCGTCTCCCCCACCCCAATCTCCGCCTGCATCTCCGGCATCTCCGCCCCAGTCAGAATTGTTTGCGTCAAAATTCGGATCTGCGCTGGTACCTGCCCCACCAAAAGGATCTGCGCCTGCTGCTGCTGCTCCTGCTCCTGCATCACCATAATAATTGTTAATGGTTTCCGTAGGGGCTGCGCCGCCACCCCATCCAGCATCACCGCCCGCAGCGCCAGCATCATGATGCCCACTGAAAAGGCTGGTGAGCGCATTGGCTGCCATCATACCGCCAGCAACACCTGTTGCTGTGGAAAGTGCACTGCCCAAAAAGCCCGAACCACCCTGAAACATAGAGGGACGCATACCATAAGGCATGGGCTGCGGCTGATATTGCGGCGGCATGGGTGCTGCTGCAGGGCGCCCACCCCAACCCGGAGGCGCTGCGGTTGGCTGCGGTTGGGGCTGAGCCTGCGGATTCTGCCCACCACCAAACAAACCACTAAAAAACCCACCCGATTTCTGTTGCCCAGAACCCTGCTGCTGGGCCTGCTGCAAAGCTTGTTGGGCTTGCTGTAACTGGAACTGAAGCTGTTGAATGCGGTTTTGCGCTTCTACCAGCGCGGCTTCCTGCACAACTGCCATTTGGGTGATACGGTAGCGGGCTTCCGGGTATTTCTGGAATTCCTGCGCAATAAACTGGTCTGCTTCCGGGTCTATTGGGGGCAGGTTGGGCCGCGTAGAAGGCACGCTGGCAAAACCACCCTGCGGCGCGCCGCTTACACGCGCAAAGAATTTTTCGATCAGATCGCGTTCGTCGTTATTCATCCCATACCTTCCCTGCCCTTTTGGGCCTAACGCTGGCGGCTACAGCCTTTGTTTTTACGCCAACACTCTGTCCAAGATGTGGCGCGGATACAAGCGCGATGCAAGAAGCCCTGCACAGGAAGAATTACACCATGGCCTACCTTCTCTTCCGGTTCGACGCATGGGGCTGTATGGTGTGCCCGCACGCAGCATATATATTGCTGCATTATAACGTAACCTACCGGAGTAGCACCCTGATCATGGACCCGGCGTCTGCCCGCCCCACTGAGCGGCCTCTTTCCTTTCAGGATCTTATCCTGACCCTTCACCAGTTCTGGTCCAAACAGGGATGCGCCATTCTTCAGCCCTATGATCAGGAAATTGGTGCAGGCACTCTTTCCCCCCATACCACCTTACGCGCGCTTGGCAGCAAGCCGTGGAAAGCCGCCTATGTGCAGCCCTGCCGCCGCCCCTCTGATGGCCGCTATGGGGAAAACCCAAACCGCTTGCAGCACTATTACCAGTATCAGGTTCTGCTCAAGCCCACGCCGGAAGAAAGCCAGAAACTGCTGCTAGACAGCTACCGCGCAATTGGGATTGACCCCGAACTACACGATATCCGCTTTGTGGAAGATGACTGGGAAAACCCCACCATCGGCGCATGGGGCCTTGGTTGGGAAGTATGGTGCGATGGCATGGAAGTAACCCAGTTTACGTATTTCCAGCAGGTTGGCGGTATTCCCGTAACCCTGCCTTCCACCGAACTAACATACGGGCTGGAACGTCTGGCCATGTATGTGCAGGGCGTGGAGAACGTGTACGATCTGGATTACAACGGCGCGGGCCTGACCTATGGCGATGTGTTCCTGCGCGCCGAGAAAGATTACTCCCGCCATAATTTTGAACTGGCGAACACAGACCTGCTGTTCCAGCATTTTACAGATGCGGAAAAAGAAAGCGTGGCGCTGGCCGAAGCCGGAGTGGCCCAGCCTGCGTATGATCAATGCCTGAAGGCCAGCCATCTGTTCAATCTGCTAGATGCGCGCGGCGTTATCAGCGTGAGCGAACGCGCTGCCTATATTGCCCGAGTGCGTAATCTGGCCAAGCTATGCTGTGAAACCTGGCTGGCTGGCGAGGACAAGTAAGATAATGCCCGAACTGCTGATAGAACTGTTCTCTGAAGAAATTCCAGCCCGGATGCAAAGTCAGGCAGGGGAAAACCTCCTGCGCCTGCTAACCGAGGCTCTGGCCCCCCTGCACCCACAGAATGCCGTGGCCGCCACCGGCCCGCGCCGCATTGCCGCCAGCCTGAACATTGATGCCACAGTGCCCGGCCGCACGGTTTCTGAACGCGGCCCGCGTGAAGGCGCACCAGATAAAGCGCTTGATGGCTTTACCCGTAAACACGGTGTTACGCGTGATGCCCTAACACTACAAAACGGCTTTTGGGTGCTAGAGCGCGAAGAACCTGCCGTAAGCGCGCAGGCCCATATTGCGGCTGTGCTGCCTGATCTGCTGCGGCGCTTCCCTTGGCCCAAATCCATGCGTTGGGGTGCTGGCAGCAGCTTTACATGGGTGCGCCCACTACGTCGTATTCTGTGCATTCTGGATGGTGAAGCCATACCTTTCTCCCTCGCTCAGGGTGAAGATAACGGGCACAATCTGGTGGCTGCCAACCTTACGGAAGGCCATCGCTTCCTCAACCCCGGTGCCGTGGCTGTGTCCAGCGCTACGGAATGGCGGAAAACCTTGCATGACCGCCACGTGATGGTGGATGCGGCAGAACGCCGTAAAACCATTGCAGAAGGCCTGAACACACTGGCTGCCTCCGAAGGGTTGCAGATTGTGCCAGATTCTGGATTGGTGGACGAAGTAGCTGGGCTGGTGGAATGGCCTGTGCCGTTCCTTGGCCAAATTGATGCGCAGTTTATGGAACTTCCTGCCGAAGTGATGCAGGTTTCCATGCGCGTGAACCAACGGTATTTTGCCCTGCGCAACAGCGATGGTTCAGCTGCACCGCGTTTTGCTTTTGTGGCCAACATTATCCCCGCAGATGATGGCACGCTGATTGTTACCGGCAATGAACGCGTGCTGCGTGCGCGCTTTGCAGATGCCCGCCATTTCTGGGATCTGGATCGCAAGCAAACGCTGGCTTCCCGCCTGAAGGCGTTGGATTCCATTACTTTCCATGCCAGCTTGGGATCACAGGGTGATCGCACACGCCGTATGGTGCGTTTGGCCGGTATTCTGGCCGATATGGTGGGCGCACCCAAAGCTGATTGCGAGCGTGCAGCAGAGCTGAGCAAAACCGACCTGACAACCGGTATGGTTGGAGAATTCCCCGAACTTCAGGGGGTAATGGGCGGCTACTACGCTAAACATGATGGCGAAAGTGCTGCCGTGGCTCAGGCCATTAGTGAGCAATATACCCCGCGCGGCCCCGGTGATTCCGTGCCAACTGCGCCGGTTTCTGTTGTGCTGGGGCTGGCCGACCGGATAGATATGCTGGTGGCTTTCTTTGCCGCTGGTGAAAAACCTTCCGGTTCGGGAGACCCGTTCGGTCTGCGCCGTGCCGCATTGGGCGTGATCCGCCTGATCCGTGAAAACAATCTGCGGCTTGATCTGGTGCGCCTGTTTGTTCTGGCTGCCGAAGCCCTGCCTGCTGATTTGCAGGATGCGCCTGATCTGGATCTGCTGCCACAGTTTATTGCGGAACGTCTGCGCGTGCAGGTGCGCTCCGAAGGTGCACGACATGACTGTCTGGCCGCAATTTCCGTCGATAATTCCGATACAGATATCGTGCGTCTGCTAGCCCGTGCCCACGCCTTGCAGGATATGCTGGAAACGGAAGACGGCAAGAACCTGCTGGCCGCCACGCGCCGTGCGGCCAACATTCTGCGGATTGAAGACAAAAAAGACGGCCCACACGAAGATAGCCCAGCCCCCGCCCTGTTCACACAGGATGAAGAGCGCGCCCTGTTTGACGCGCTGGAACGTGTGGAACCCGCCGTGGAAAAGGACTTTGCTGCCGAACGCTTTACCGATGCTATGCGTGAAGCTGCCAGCCTGCGTGAACCGCTGGATAAGTTTTTTGAAGTGGTTACGGTAAACGCCCCAGAACCAGAACTGCGGCTTAACCGCCTGAAACTGCTTTCCCGCGTTGTGCGTATGATGCGGCTGATTGCAGATTTCAGCCAGATTGAAGGTTAATTATCTGCATCGCTTGAGTTTGGCTTGCTGCATCTCAAAAGCAGCAAGCCAGCCAAAGCCAAGTATCGCTTTGGCACGCCCCATGCAGGCTAAACTTCTACACAACGAGTTGTACACGGGCGTGCAACTGATACCCGTAAAAAGCATAGCTTTTGCTACAACACTCTTTTAGACAGGCACAAACCTTTCTCCGGCAAAATTAAAGTCGGAACTGGCTTTTCCCGGTTTTTTGCATGGTAGAATAGAATGACGTCTTCCCGCTCTCTCACCCTTGGTGTGCTTAATGGTATGGGAAGCGGTGCGTTATGGGGCACTGTATTTATTGTCCCCCTACTGCTGCATGATTTTACATCTTTGCAAATAACAGCCGGACGCTACATTGTTTACGGCCTCATTTCCCTGATTTTACTACTCCCACGTTGGAATATTCTTAAAAATATTCTGGGAAAAGCCGAATGGAATGCGCTCATCCGCTTATCTATTCTGGGCAATATTCTGTATTACATTCTACTTTCTACGGCCATTACAACCGTAGGTGGCCCCGTAACCACACTTATTATTGGGTTTTTACCCATTGCTGTATTGGTGGTGGGCATACGTGCTGGCAGTAACATCCGTATCAAACAGATTGCCATCCCCATGAGCTTAAGCGTTATTGGCATTCTGCTTATTGTTTCGCGCAGCTTTACATCTCATGCTGCAAGCACCCCCGTACACCCGGTTGCTTTTTCTTCGCAAATTATCGGGTTATTTTGTGCTGTGGGGGCTTTGATATCCTGGACATTATATGCCGTTGAAAACACACGCTGGCTGTTAAAAACCTCTACGGTAAGCGATCATGACTGGTCTTTGCTAACAGGCGTTGTTACCGGCGCATTGGCTCTTGTACTGGTTATTCCTGCATTTGTTTTTCATGCCGCCCCCCATGCTTGGTTAGATTGGGCACGTTTTTGGGGTGTATGCAGCGCAACGGCTCTTTTGGCTTCTGTGGTGGCCAACGGATTGTGGAACCGCGCTTCCCGCCTGTTACCACTTACACTTTCCGGACAAATGATTATTTTTGAAACGCTGTTTGCTCTACTTTACAGCTTTGTATGGGCGCATCGCTGGCCAAGCTTTGTAGAATTTTGCGCCATTATCTGCCTGATAACAGGTGTGTTGTGGTGTACGGCAGCACACCGCACACCACATGACACATCTGAAAAAGCCTGAAATCAGGTTCGGGGTGTGCGGCCAAAAAAGAGGCTGATCACCAGCAGCACCACAAACACAAACAGCAAAATTTTTGCTATTTCTGTAAAATTACCTGCTGCGCCAGAAAACCCGAATATGGATGCTAGAAGGGCAAAAATTAGAAAAATCAGAACCCAGCGTAAAATAGCCATCTACTCTCTCCCTTCGGCCATACGTCAACACGCATGGCTGTTACTGGCCTGTAGTAGAAAGACTAACGCACAAAACCTGCAACAGTTTGCTGTTACCGCTTTGGGCTTACACTGGGCACCTAAAAGACGGTTTTAGTGTTCTTCTGCACCGGGAATAATATCATAAGCCGGGCTGCCGGGTGGTGGCCCGGGTGGCGGGGCATCCCCCACAGCAATACCCACCATTTTTTCGGCTGATGCGCCAATTTCTCGCGCATCAATGGCTGTGCCCAGTTCACCACTGCTACCTGTGCCAACAGCATAGAGCATTTGCCCCGGAGCAAGCAGATTGGCAACGCGCGTAGCTTCACGCGGGGTAATGCAGACAACAGAGTGATCTTTCAGAATCACACCTGAAAGCTCTCCATTGGCATTGTAAAGCTGCTGCCAGATTTCGCCGTGCAGCACCAAATCTGGGCCAGCAATCATTTCTGTAGAATGCACAGGCATAGCAATAAAGTTATCCTGCATGCCACGGCCACGCGGGCTGGTAATTCCAAACGCCCGGATAATAGGCAGCGTGCGCCCTTTTAACCCACGGATGGAAATAACATCCCCCGGTTTAACCAGCCCAGCCAATGCATGCGTTTGTTCGGGAGAGACAAAAACCTGCGTGCCATCTTCAAGCACCAGCCCAAAGACCCCACCATGCGGAGATGGCAGAAATTGCGCCACCTTACCGCTAAAGGAAGGCAAGCCAGAAAGATCGTACACACCATCTGCCTGCTTTTCTGTATGCGTCTGCCTAGCAGAAAAGGACTCTGCCTTAGAGGCAGGCGTTTTATGTGTCGGCGCAGCTACAGCCACGGAAGACACGAATAATGCAGCAGACAAAGAAAGCAGATAGCGCATAGCCCAACCGATTATGAAACGCCGCCCCCGCCCATATGTGCACGGGGGACAGCATTGCGTGAGATTCGTGGCCCTATTCTCTGCCACGAACTGTTATTCCCACAAGAGCGGGAAAAGCGTGTCAGTGGCGGAAATGGCGCATACCAGTAAACACCATAGCAATACCGGCGGCATCTGCTGCGGCAATCACCTCATTATCACGGATAGAACCACCAGGCTGAATAACCGCTGTGGCCCCGGCCGCAACAATGGTTTCCAGACCATCTGCAAACGGGAAGAACGCATCAGACGCGGCCACAGAACCCTGTGTCAGCGGCTTGTCCAGCCCAGCGGCTTTTGCGGCCTCACCACTTTTAGAAGCGGCAATGCGGGCAGAATCCACACGGCTCATCTGGCCTGCGCCAATGCCCACCGTGGCACCACCCTTGGCATACACAATAGCGTTAGACTTAACGTGCTTAGCCACACGGAATGCAAAAATCAGATCCTGCATTTCCTGTTCCGTGGGGGCGCGCTTTGTTACCACCTTCAGGCCTTCTCGGCTAATCTGGCCGTTATCACGCGTTTGGGCCAGAAAACCCCCTGCTACGGAACGCACGACAATACCTTCTGCCGCCGGGTTAGGCAGGCCACCAGTCAGCAGCAAACGCAGGTTCTTTTTGCGGGAGAGAAGCGCCTTGGCATCTTCTTCCGCATCCGGAGCAACAATCACTTCCGTAAAGATGGTGGAAATCTTTTCCGCCGTGGCTGCATCCAGCGTGCGGTTAAGGGCCACAATGCCCCCAAAGGCAGAAACCGGATCACACCGCAGGGCCTGATCCCACGCGGCCGTTAGGGAAGGTGCAACAGCCACGCCGCAAGGGTTGGCGTGCTTTACAATTACAACAGCCGGGCTATCAAATTCGGCAACAGCCTCAAACGCAGCATCGGTATCATTGATGTTGTTGTAGGAGAGAGACTTGCCCTGCACCTGCTGCGCCGTTGCTACACCGGGGCGCACTGTGCCATCACGATAGAAAGCGGCTTTCTGGTGCGGGTTTTCACCATAGCGCAGGATTTCTGCGCGCTGGCCAGCCATAATAAAGCGTTCGGGGAAAGGCTGCTGCGCCTGCTTGGCAAACCATGCGGCAATGGCGGCATCATACGCAGCGGTGCGCGCATAAGCAGCGCCAGCATAGGCACGGCGGGTTTCTAGCGTGGTGCCACCATCGCCCAGCGCATCAATCAACCCTTCATACTGGGCTGGGTCTGTCAGCACCACCACGTGGGCATGGTTTTTGGCTGCAGCACGAATAAGTGCCGGGCCGCCGATATCAATGTTTTCAATGCACGTATCGGCATCTGCGCCAGAAGCCACGGTTTTTTCAAACGGATACAAATTCACGGCCACCAGATCAATCGGGCCAATGCCGTGTTCTTCCATCTGGGCCACATGGGCAGGCAGATCGCGCCGGCCCAAAATGCCACCATGAATTTTGGGTACCAGTGTTTTTACCCGGCCATCCAGAATTTCGGGGAAGCCTGTGTAATCCGAAACTTCCGTAACAGGGATGCCCGCATCGCGCAGCGCCTTGGCAGACCCCCCGGTAGAAAGAATTTCTGCCCCTTGCGCTGCAAGAGCACGGGCAAGATCAAGCAAACCCGTTTTATCGGAAACAGAAATAAGGGCACGACGGATAGGCAGCGTCGTCTGGCTCATGGCGGACCTTTCGCATGGCAAAAACGTAATGCGGGCTGATGAACCCACATGCCACATGCAAGCCATCAACCGAGGGTGAAAAACGACAAAACCCGCCTTAGCGGCGGGTAAATGTCCAGTACATAGGCTGTCGGCCAGCGGCAATGGCCTTAGCCTCGTACCGGGTGGGAAACCAACCTTCTGGCCGGGTTAAAACGGGTGCGGGCGCTTCAAAGTAATTTTGAGCAGCCATAACTTCCTGCACCCATGCCTGATAGGTAGGATCATCACTGGCAACGCGCCATACTGCTCCGGGCTTAAGCACACGGGCAGCCAGCGCTACATTTTGCGGATGCACAAAGCGCCGCTTGGCATGGCGTGCCTTGGGCCACGGATCTGGAAACATCAGGAACAACCTGTCCAGACACGCATCGGGCAACACATTCAGCACTTGCCGGGCATCATCATCCCACAACCGCAGCATATCTGGTACGGGTGCAGTTGCTTCCTCCCCTACCGGCACAAGGCGGCTTAACAGGGAGCACAAACCATTATGGAAAACTTCGGAGGCAATATACCCCACTTCGGGATGTGCATTGGTTTGGGCAAGCACGTGCTCACCACCACCAAAGCCAACCTCAAACCAGATCTGCTCCGGCTGATGGCCGAAAACAGAAGCCGGATCTGCCGCGCGCTCTAGCGGAAAACGCATACGCGGCAGGGTTTCATCCAGCAGCCGTTCCTGACGGGGGCGCAACGGATGCCCACGCTGGCGGCCATACAGCCGCTCTGGCGGGGGTTTAACATCTGTTACCACAGGCTGACCATTTTCAGCCGAACCTTTAGCCTCCGCCATGAACAGAACGCCCTAAACTTAGCGGTTTAGCGCGCTACGCAGGGCATCAACCAGATCGGTCTGTTCCCACGTAAAGGTGTCCAGCTTAGCATCCGGCTGGCGGCCAAAGTGGCCATAAGCAGATGTAACAGCATAAATCGGACGGTTCAGGCGCAGGTGCTTACGGATACCGCGCGGGGTAAGATCCATAACTTCACGCAGCACTGCACCCAGACGGTTTTCATCCACATCCTTGCCGGTTTCATCCAGATCCACATAGACGGACAGTGGATGAGACACGCCAATAGCGTAGGAAAGCTGAATGGTGCAACGATCTGCCAAGCCAGCGGCCACAACGTTTTTGGCCAGATAACGGCAGGCATACGCTGCCGAACGGTCAACCTTCGTGGGGTCCTTACCGGAGAATGCGCCACCACCATGCGGGGCTGCACCACCATAGGTGTCCACAATAATCTTACGGCCTGTTAGCCCGCAGTCACCATCCGGGCCGCCAATAACGAACACACCCGTGGGGTTGACGTAGAATTCTTTTTCCGGCGGTACCCAACCTTCGGGCAGCACATTCTTAACCACCTGGCCCAGACGGCCACGCAGTTCTTCCTGATTGATGCCTTCATCATGCTGGGTGGAGATGACGACAGAAGTCGCACCAACCGGGCGGCCATTTACGTAGCGCAGGGTTACCTGGCTTTTGGCATCCGGCTGTAGGCCAGCTACAATCGGGTCACCCGCACGGCGCAGATCACGCATTTCATGCAGAATGCGGTGCGCGTAGTAGATTGGGGCTGGCATAAGGATATCGGTTTCGTTCGAGGCATACCCGAACATGATCCCCTGATCGCCTGCGCCTTCATCTTTCTCACCTGCGCTATCAACGCCTACCGCAATATCGGCAGACTGAGCATGCAGGTAATTCGCAGCTTCCGCATGACGCCAGGAGAAACCTTCCTGATCGTAACCGATATCTTTGACAGCTTCACGCGCCAGTTCAATCAGCTTGTCCGATGTTACGGAAGATGGGCCACGCACTTCACCCGCAAGAATGATGCGATTGGTGGTTACCAGCGTTTCACAGGCAACGCGGGCTTCCGGATCTGCCGCAAGATAAGCGTCCAGAACGGTATCGCTGATCCGGTCAGCAACTTTATCGGGATGGCCTTCGGAAACAGACTCCGAAGTAAACAGAAAATCGCCGTCTTTACGCATGATGGTGCCGTTTGCCCCACGCACTGTGAAAAAGGAAACAGATGCCCGCCCTAAAAAAGGGGGACGAGGTCGTATGAAGGGATAGAAAGCAGCGGTCAAGAGTATTGGCCAAACAGGCCAGCCAGAAACGCCGTTTTCAGCCTTGCGCCCAACGCGGGGCGGACACTGCCCGCCCCTTTAGGCTGGCATTAGAGCGGAGGCAGCCCCAGCACATCTTCCATGCTGTAAAGGCCGGGTTTGTGCCCTTTTACCCACTTGGCGGCACGCACGGCACCCGTGGCAAAAATGCGCCGGTCAAAGGCGCGATGCCCCAAAACGATCTGTTCATCTGCGGATGTGAACAATACTTCATGTTCGCCCACAATCTGCCCGCCACGCAGGGCCGCAAAGCCAATGGCTCCTTCCTTGCGGGGGCCGGTATGGCCATCACGCCCACTTTCGCGCACATCCGCCAGATTAACACCGCGGCCCTGCGCTACGGCCTCACCAATAGCCAAGGCTGTGCCAGAGGGGGCATCCACCTTTTGCCGATGATGCATTTCCACAATTTCAGCATCGTAGGAGTCTGCTGGCAGGGCACGTGCCATCATCTGCGCCAAACGCTGCA
Organism: Acetobacter sp. DmW_136; assembly: GCF_008690365.1. Classification (NCBI taxonomy): domain Bacteria; kingdom Pseudomonadati; phylum Pseudomonadota; class Alphaproteobacteria; order Acetobacterales; family Acetobacteraceae; genus Acetobacter; species Acetobacter sp. DmW_136. The sequence continues at coordinate 21,710 of NZ_VHON01000030.1, read as the reverse complement.
CTAATGTAACACCGGGAGAATAATTGGCGGCATGCACCACAGCAATTTTTTCCGCGGCTTTGTTCACGGCAGTCTGTTGCTCTGCTGAAAGGCCAGTTGTGCCCAACACCCATGCGGTGCCTGCTGCGGCCAGCGCCTGCGCGTTAGGGATAACCGTATCCGCATGGGTGAAATCAATCACCACATCGCTGTTGGCTGCAAGCTCCGCCATATCCTTAAACAGCGCCACGCCTTGCGGCAAACCGCTTGCTGCTTCCGGCTTGCGTGTTGTGCCACCAGAAAGGGTTGCCCCTGCGGCCTGCACTTCTTCTACCAAAAGACGGCCCACGCGCCCCGTTATGCCTGCAATACCGATACGCATGAGCGCTTATTCCTTCCCTTCAAAAAAGTCCCGCACGCGGCGGAAGAAGCCCGTATGTTCTGGGCTTTGCTTCACATCCTCACCGGCTTCTTTTTCAAATTCTTCCAACAGTTCACGCTGGCGCTTGCTGAGGTTCTGCGGTGTTTCCACCGTTACCTGAATGTACATATCGCCACGGGCTGTGGAACGCAGAACAGAGAACCCTTTGCCCCGCAGGCGGAAATGCGCGCCAGTTTGCGTGCCAGCCGGAACTTTTACCTTGGTGCGAGAACCATCAATAACGGGCACTTCAATTTCTGTGCCCAAAGCAGCCTGCGCCATGCGCAACGGCACGCGGCAATAAATATTGGCACCATCGCGCTGGAAGATACTGTGTTCGTCTATGGAAATATGAATATAGAGATCACCCGGCGGCACACCATTGCCCCCAGCTTCTCCTTCGCCAGAAAGGCGAATGCGGGTGCCATCTTCCACACCGGCAGGAATCTGCACTTCAACCGTGCGTTCTTTTTCTATGGTGCCTTCACCGTGGCAAACCTTACAGGGGTTTTTCACCACTTTGCCTGCGCCATGACAGGTTGGGCATGGGCGTTCCACAACAAAAAAGCCCTGCTGCGCCCGCACCTTGCCTGCACCGTGGCAGCTTGGGCAAACTTCAACGCCCGATGCGCCATCGTTAGAGCCCGTGCCGTGGCAGGATTCGCACGCCACGCGGGTAATCACCCGCACATCTTTCTTTACGCCAGCAAAAGCTTCTTCCAGCGTGATTTCAACATGGGTCTGGATATCGTTGCCGGTGCGGGCACGGCCACCACGGCGGCCGCCCATCACGTCACCAAACATCTGTTCGAAAATATCGCCCAGACCACCGGCACCAAAACCACCGCTAAAGTCAAACCCGCCGGGGCCAGGGCCACCGCCTTCAAACGCGGCATGGCCGTACTGGTCATACGCAGCGCGTTTTTGTTCGTCCTTCAGAATATCGTAAGCTTGGTTGATTTCTTTGAACTTGGCTTCTGCCGCATCATCCCCCGGGTTCCGATCGGGATGATACTTCATGGCCAGCTTGCGATAGGATTTCTTGAGTTCATCAGCCGTGGCGGTTCGGGAAACTTCAAGAATTGCGTAGTAATCGAGCTGAGTGGCCATGGAAGTCCTCTTATCGGGGGCTGCCTCTAAAGCATGAGCACAGCATTTGTCCGAAACAACAAAAAGCGCCCGCCTTACAATGAAGCGCGGACGCCAGAAATAAAGTAAAGGGTGACTATGTTTGTCACATAGTCACCCTTGTGCATAGCGTCCGATCAGGACTTCTTGCTGTCGTTCACGTCTTCAAAGTCAGCGTCAACGATCTCTTTTTCGTCCGGCTTTGCAGCTTCGGCTTCCGGAGCTGCTTCACCAGCCTGACCAGCCTTATAAGCGGCTTCACCCACTTTCATGGCTGCCTGTGTCAGGCGTTCGGTTGCGCTTTTCAGAGCTTCTGCATCTGTGCCTTCCATAGCGGCCTTAACGGCAGCAATGGCGCTTTCTGCTTCGCTCTTTTCAGCAGCCGGAACCTTGTCACCAGCTTCGGTCAGAGACTTTTCAGTCTGATGCACCAGAGCTTCGGCATTGTTACGCAGTTCTACCTGCTCACGCTTGGCTTTATCGGCTTCAGCATTCGCTTCAGCGTCTTTCACCATCTTGTCGATATCGGTATCGGACAGACCACCAGAAGCCTGGATTTTGATCTGCTGTTCCTTACCGGTTGCCTTATCCTTAGCAGACACAGACACAATGCCGTTGGCATCGATATCGAAGGTCACTTCAATCTGCGGCACGCCACGCGGTGCTGCGGGAATACCCGTAAGATCGAAGTTACCCAGCAGCTTGTTGTCAGCTGCCATTTCGCGTTCGCCCTGATAGACCTTAATGGTCACGGCGTTCTGGTTATCTTCCGCCGTGGAGAACACCTGGCTCTTCTTGGTCGGGATGGTTGTGTTGCGGTCGATCAGACGGGTGAACACACCACCCAGCGTTTCAATACCCAGAGAAAGCGGGGTTACGTCCAGCAGAAGAACGTCTTTAACATCACCCTTCAGAACGGCACCCTGAATAGCAGCACCAATGGCCACAACTTCATCGGGGTTCACGTTACGGGCAGGGTCCTTACCAAAGAAGCCTTTAACCGTTTCGATAACCTTAGGCATACGGGTCATACCGCCAACCAGAATGACTTCGTCAATCTGAGAAGCAGACAGGCCAGCATCCTTCAGCGCTGCCTTACAGGGTTCCAGCGTACGTTGCACCAGATCGTCCACAAGGCTTTCCAGCTTGGCGCGAGTCAGCTTCAGAACAAGGTGTTTCGGGCCAGATGCATCAGCCGTGATGAACGGCAGGTTGATTTCTGTTTCCTTGGAGGAAGACAGCTCGATCTTGGCTTTTTCTGCTGCTTCTTTCAGACGCTGCAGAGCCAGCTTGTCAGACCGCAGATCAATACCCTGTTCGCGTTTGAACTCGTCTGCCAGATAGCCGATGATGCGGTTATCAAAGTCTTCACCACCCAGGAACGTATCACCGTTGGTGGACTTCACTTCGATCACGCCATCAGAAATTTCCAGAACGGAAACGTCAAACGTGCCACCACCAAGGTCATACACAGCCACGGTGCCACCGCTTTTCTTTTCCAGCCCGTAAGCCAAAGCAGCCGCTGTGGGTTCGTTGATGATACGCAGTACTTCAAGGCCAGCAATCTTACCTGCATCCTTGGTGGCCTGACGCTGGGCATCGTTAAAGTAAGCCGGAACCGTGATAACAGCCTGAGAAACTTTTTCACCCAAATAGGATTCAGCCGTTTCCTTCATCTTGCCCAGAACGAAGGCGGAAATCTGTGAGGGGGCATATTTTTTGCCGCGCGCCTCAACCCATGCATCGCCATTATCGCCCTGAACGATGGCGTAGGGCACCATTTCCTTGTCTTTCTGGACTGTCGGATCATCAAAACGACGCCCGATCAGACGCTTCACAGCGTAGAAAGTGTTAGACGGGTTGGTAACTGCCTGACGTTTTGCAGCCTGCCCCACCAGCATTTCACCACCTTCGGTAAAAGCCACCATAGACGGGGTGGTGCGGGCGCCTTCGCTGTTTTCGATAACCTTTGTTTCGTTACCTTCACGCACTGCAACGCAGGAGTTGGTCGTACCAAGGTCGATACCAATAACTTTACTCATTATATATTCCCTTTCAGCGACCCCATCTGGCCCGAAGCACCAGAAAAGGCCCTTGCTTTCATTTACCCGCCTGCTCTGCCCTTAATTGGGGTATGGAAGCAGGCCTGAATGATAAACCTGATGTATGGTGGCGTTTTCTCTTTTTCAAGAAGGGAAAACACCTTGGCGGGCAGGATTTTTTACCTGCCCGCCATGCCGTAACCTCCGGATCAGGAAGCTTTGGCAACCACCACCATAGCTGGCTTAAGCAAACGCCCGTGCAGCGTCCATGTTGGCGTCCAAGCCTGCATGACCGTGCCGGGTTCGTGCTCAGCACTCGGCTGTTCTGCCATCGCCTGATGCAGGTTGGCATCAAACGGCTTACCTGCCGGATCATCACACTTGATGCCGTGGCGCTCCAGAATAGAAATGAAGGAGCGTTCTGTGCTTTCAATGCCTTCACGCATTTTGGTCAGCACAGAATCTTCGCCTTCCTGCGCAGGCGGCAGGCTGGCCAGCGCACGACGCAGGTTTTCTGCGGCTTCCACAACGTCACGCGCAAATTTTTGCACGGCGTACTGGCGGGCATCATCCAGATCACGCTTGGCACGGGCGCGCAGGTTCTGGTTTTCAGCCTCTGAACGCAGCCACTTTTCCTTAAATTCGGCAACGCTTTGCTCAAGTTCGTGAATACGCGCTTCCGGGCCTTCTGCCTGACCGTTCTGCGCAGCTTCAGCAGCAGCTTCGTGTTCCGGAGCCGTCTGCTCGGCCGGGGCCGGCTGTGCTGCCGGCGTTTCGACCTGTGTGGGATCTGTATCGTGGGTCATGCCTTTTGAAGTAAGCAACACAAACGCTGCCGACAAGACCCGCCACCCCTGCCATGCGCATGATTTTATGCCCTAACAACACAATGCTGAAAAAAGCTGGCCGATTCTGGACAGGGGCCCTTGGCAGGATAGGATGGCAGGGCCTAGTCTACAGGGCTTGCTCGCATGGCAGCAGGGAAGGACAACGCAAACAATGACAGAGCGCACCAAGCAGACAATTGCGCTGGTGGATGATGACCGCAATATCCTGACATCGGTGCAGATGACACTGGAGGCAGAAGGCTTCAATGTTCGCACATATACAGATGGCGAATCGGCGCTGCAGGGTTTAACGGCCTACCCGGTTGATCTGGCAGTGCTGGATATCAAAATGCCCCGCATGGACGGCATGGAACTTCTGCAACGCTTGCGCACCCGCTCCAACCTGCCTGTCATTTTCCTGTCCTCTAAAAACGAGGAAGTTGACCAGCTTATGGGCCTGCGCCTTGGGGCGGATGATTACATCACCAAGCCGTTCTCCCAACGCTTGCTGCTAGAGCGCATTCGCGCCCTGTTGCGCCGGAATGAAGTGAGCCGTGCAGAAGCCAATGGTGAGCCAACGGGTGGTGCGCTGGTGCGTGGCAACCTCTCCTTGGATGAGCTGCGCCACAAATGCACATGGAAAGGGGAAGATGTTCCCCTAACCGTAACGGAATTTCTGCTGGTAAAAACACTGGCCCAACGGCCGGGGCTGGTAAAATCCCGCGATCAGCTAATTGATGCCGCATATGGTGACACCGTGTATGTGGATGACCGCACCATAGACAGCCATATCAAGCGTGTGCGTAAAAAATTCCGCCAGGTGGATGACGAGTTCAACCAGATCGAAACTCTGTACGGTATCGGTTACCGATATCGGGAAGACTGATCACGGTTCATGACCAGCCAGCCCGCCCCTTCTTTTTTCAAGGCGCTGGCAGGCCGCATTGGTGGCCTGCATTATCTGTCCATGCCGGGTAACAAACCCCGCAAAGGCAGCATAGAAGCCACAGCGGCTTATCAGGCCTCACGCACACGGCTGGTTTCTCCGCTGATGCGGCGGGTCTTGCTGGTTAACATTCTGCCTATTGCCCTGTTGGGCGTTACCATTCTGTTTCTTAACCAGTTTCGGAACGGCCTTCTGGCAACAGAAGTAACGGCCCTGCGTGAACAGGCCCGAATTTATGCGGGTGCACTAGGGCAAAGTGCCGTACGCACCACGCACCCCCACGCCGCTAACCCGCAAGACCGTGGCTATGTGTTGGAAGAATCTCTGGCCCGCCCACTGCTGCTGCGGCTTACAGAACCAAGCCCCAACGCCCATGCCCGCCTGTTTGGCCCGGATGGCCGCCTTGTGGCTGACAATCTGGCAGACTGGCCCGAAACGGCAGAGCCCGCCCCAGCCACACCGCGCAATGAGCAGCATGTCAAAACCATTCCTTTTCCTCCGGCCACGCAGCCCGGCATTTATGAACGGTTCCTCACGTGGTTATGGGGAAACCATAATTCGGGCATTGTCACACTGAATACGGATGAGGAAGATATTCCCGCCCGGCCCTCTGGCACGACCATCGGAACAAAAGGCGCTCCGCCTCCTCCTCCATTGGAAGCCCCGCCTTATATCCGGCGCACCGCACGCGGGCGCCTAATTATTACGGTGGCTGAACCCGTCATGCACGATGGCAGCACCATTGGCATTATTCAGCTTACCCGCGTGGCCTCGCAGGTTGATCGTTCCCTGTTTGCCATTCGGTCTTCCATTCTATCCGTTTTTCTCATGGCGCTTGTGCTGACGGTACTGCTCTCGTGGTACCTCTCTCTCACCATTGCGCGGCCATTGTTGCGGCTGGCGGCTTCGGCACAAGTTATGCGTGATGCAACAGGCCGCACTGGCACCGTGCCCGCACGACTGCTGGCCCGGCGTGATGAAATTGGCGATGTGGCACGTGCCCTGCAAGCCAGCGCGCAAGCATTGTGGAAGCGGATGGACGCCATTGAGCGCTTTGCCGCCGATGTTAGCCACGAAATCAAAAATCCGCTGTCCTCCATCCGCTCGGCTATTGAAACACTACTGCGTATTGAAGACCTGAACCAGCAACGCCGCCTACTCACCATTATCAATGATGATGTGCGCAGGCTGGATCGGCTGATTACCGATATTTCAGACGCCAGCCGTCTGGATGCAGAAATGTCTCGCGCAAAGGCTGAACCTGTTGCCATTGCGCCGCTGCTTTCTGTTCTGGCGGAAATTCAGCAGGCCACCCGGCAGGAGGGACAACCCATTGTGCACACCAATGTACAAGGTGATAGCCCAGAAAGCCCCTTGGAAGTTCTGGCTGTGGAAGACCGGCTTGTACAGGTTTTGCGCAACCTGATTGGCAATGCCATTTCCTTTTCTCCGCCCAATGGCCACATTACCCTTTCGGCTCTGCCAACGGGCAAGATGGTCACCATTTCTGTGGCGGATGAAGGGCCGGGTATTCCACAAGCCAAACTGGATTCGATTTTTGACCGCTTTTATTCTGAGCGCCCAAAGAATGAAAATTTTGGCCAACACTCAGGTCTGGGGCTTTCTATCAGTCGGCAGATTATAGAAGCCCTGCATGGCACGATTTCTGTTGATAATCTGCACAACCAGAGTGGGCAGGTTATTGGGGCCTGTTTTACCATTCAGCTTCCACGGGTTATTGTAACCCGTTAGCTTGGCAAAACTGGGTGCATTCAGAAGGCGTAATCTTCTTCCTGCACCTCTGTCACTTCTTCCTGCACAACCAGTTCAAAAATAATTTTGGGTTGGGAAGATGGTGCATCCTTCAGCCACATCAGTGTCATGATGGGGGAAATAGAAGGAAAAAACTGCCTGAAAACAGGGAAACAGGAAGGAAAGTTTTCAGCATCAGCAACTGTGCAGAGAATATGGGTGACATCATGCAAGGCATGCCCCTGCTTGGCCAGAAGCTCTACCCCCTGCTCCAGCGCCGCACGGCACTGCTCTGCCATATCCAGCCCCTTGATATGCGGAGCCGTTATGCCTGAAAGAACAAATCCACCCGTTATATGTTTAAGATGTGGTATATGCTGTTTCACCAAAGCCCTATCTGCCTGTTGTTTTTGCGTCATGATAATGTCAGGACGTAGGGCAAGAAGGAGCGAACCGCAATTTTCTCTTTCGTAACAAACGCCTTGTTTTACGTCACAAAACGCAACGATGTGTTACGAAGTGATGCCTGCCTTGAGGATAATGCCTTCTCACAACGGGTCAAACTGCAGTAAAGTGGCGCAGCAAAGCGCTTAACAGGTTTACTGGCTGATTCCGGGTTCTGGCATTTTTGTGCATTATCAACCAGCACCTGCCAGCCTCAAGATGGAGAGGAAAAGCCGTTCATGGTTACGGCAGATGATACGCCTGCACCACGCCGCATTCTGCTGGTGTCCGGCCTATCTGGGGCGGGCAAATCCTCCATCCTGCGGATTCTGGAAGATCTGGAACACGAAGTTATCGACAATCCACCACTTGGAATGTTGGATGATATTGTAGCCCGTGCAGAACGCCCGGTTGCCATTGGGGTAGATTCTCGCACCCGTGGGTTTGATGCTTCCGCCGTGTTGGAAGCCATGGCCCGCCTGCGCATGAACCCGCACCTGCGTGTTGAACTGATTTATGCCACAGCAGATGAAAGCGTGCTGTTACGCCGCTACACGGCAACACGCCGCCGCCATCCGCTGGCACCGCACGGCAGCATTAAAGAAGGCATTGAAGAAGAAATAGCCCTAACTGCTCCCCTACGGGCTGCGGCTGATCTGGTAATTGATACAACAGATATGCCCCCGCCAGAACTGCGCCAGTTTGTAGAAAGCCGCTTCAGCCCTTGGACTGGTGGCGCACAGGAAGGCCTTACCGTAGCTTTAATGTCCTTCGCTTATCCTGCGGGCCTGCCGCGGGAAGCCGATATTGTGTTTGATGCCCGTTTTTTACGTAACCCGCATTATGTGCCCGAACTGGCCCCCAAAACCGGGCTGGATGCTGATGTAGCGGAATATGTGGCAGAAGACCGCGATTACCTGACATTCCTGAACCAAATTCACGCCATGCTGCAACTGGTGCTGCCGCGCTTTGTGCAGGAAGGCAAGAAATACGCCACCATTGCTATTGGATGTTCGGGCGGGCGGCATCGCTCCGTAACCCTTGTGGAAGCCTTGGCCAAAAGACTTTCCGCCCCGGATGGAATGGGCAGTTATGAAGGTGCGGGTAAATGGCCCATTATGGTCATGCACCGTGAACTGGCCCGGCAAGGTATTACATCTTGGCGTTGGGCGAGAAAACCTGTGGAACCTGCCTTGTCTGACCAATCACGATCTCTTTGATCTTAAAGCAGCAGTCGCGCCTGCCATCAGGCATGTCCCACCTGCCCGCTCAGGCGCAATGGATCAATATTGATAGAAGCCAAGGCACGCCGCCACTTGGCTGCATGGTCACTTCCAAATATAATATCCCGCGTGGCGGGTGCCACCAGCCACGCATCTTGCTGAAGAATTTCCTCTTCAAGCTGCCCGGCTGTCCAACTGGCATGGCCCATAGCCAACAGAGCTTCTTGCGGGCCTTTGCCTGCGGCAATTTCCTTCAGAACGTCTACGCTACCTGTCAGGGCAATATTTGGGCTGACACTCAGGCTATTCTCCCCTTCCCATTCAGCGGAATGCAACACAAGGCCACGTCCGGCATCTACCGGCCCCCCTGCGCACAAACCAATTCGCCTAACCGGAGGCATGGGCTGGATATCAAGCTGGGTGAGTAGCTCATCAAAGCTAGCCACTGCCAAACGTTTGTTCACCACAAGCCCCATGGTGCCAGTATCTGGCGCATGTGCGCATACATAAATCACACTCTGAGCAAAAGGTGTTTGCGCCAACATGGGGGAAGCAACCAGCAACATACCTGCAAGAGATTGTGCCTCTTCTGGCTCGGATTGCACAGGAATAGAAGAATTTACGGATTTCATAGTGAGAATATGAGAAGCGCCTCTTTTTTTGACAAGATTGAACCTGCCTTTATGACTGACATATGCCCCACCGCAATTCGTGAAGGGCAAATATTTTGTAAGGCAATTATAGCATGAATACCCTTTCGCGCTTTCTGGATGCGCTAGACAGCTATCATGTTACGGACGGCAGCAAGTTCAAGCTGAGCGCGCACAATCCGAACGATGATGGCAATCTGGGCCTGACAAAAGCAGATGGAAAACTTCTGCTACGCAAAGTCAAAAGTCTTTTGCAAATATTGCAGGAACTTCTTTACGCCAACCAGACCCATTCCCTGCTGATTATTTTGCAAGGCATGGATGCCGCGGGCAAAGATGGTACTATCAAACATGTGATGTCTGGCGTGAACCCTCAGGGGGTTTCCGTAACATCCTTCAAACAACCCGGCCCTACTGAGCTTCAGCACGGTTTTTTATGGCGTATCCATGCTGCGGCACCGCAGGCAGGGCGGATTGTTATTTTCAACCGCAGCCAGTACGAAGATGTGCTGGTAACCCGCGTGCACCCGGAATTGCTCCAGAATGCCCATCTCACTGGAGATGTAAATACCCCCGAGTTCTGGCAGGGCCGCTTTAGCGATATCCGCCATCTGGAACATTATCTGAGCCGACAGGGCACTGTGGTTCTTAAGTTTTTCCTGAACATCTCACCCGAAGAGCAGCGTAAACGCCTGCTGGCCCGGCTGGATATTCCGGAAAAGCGCTGGAAATTCTCCCCTTCCGATTTAAGGGAGCGCGAGTTTTGGAAAGAATATGCCACAGCTTATCAGGATGCTATTGCTGAAACAGCACGCCCTTATGCACCGTGGATTATCGTGCCTTCCAACCACAAATGGTATGCGCGCCTTGTAGTTATTGGCACCATTATTCGCGCCCTTAGAAATCTGCATCAGGTTACACCCAAACCCGTGCCAGAGGTTGAGCACTTTTTGGATGATTACCGCGCCCATCTTCTGGCTGAAAAAGGCCAGATCCCCACACCACAGAACTGAATTTTCATGACATCTTCACGTTTTCCCGCTCTTATGCTGGCAGGCCTTACGGGTTTGGCAGCCTCTTTCCTTTCCTCCCCTGCGCAAGCGCGATGGGGATGGAAGCAGGAAGCTCCTGCTGCATCCTCTATGCCCGCAACCTGCAACAATCAGGATTTTCTGAGCAAACAGCAGGACTATGAAAACGGTGGCGCCAAAGGGGATACGCCCGTCCATATCTGCGGCACCGTACGCGCTGTAAGCCCCAAAGCGCGCCACACCCGCAGTGGATGGCATGGATATTTTTACGTAACAGTCGCGCCCAACATTTCTATCCGGATTGTAACCAATCTGGATGAAATGCACACGCCATCATGGCCGTGGGTCAATAAGGGAGACCAAGTGGAAGTAGTAGGCCGTTACTATTACGATTCCTACCGTAAGCAGGGCATTGACTGGACACACCGTGGCACTGGCAAATCTTGGCCAATTCCGGGTTCCGTTACAGTTAACGGCACAAAATACGACTGATCTTTTTTCAAACTCACACAGCATATACAAACAGGGCCGCCAGATATTTTCTGGCGGCCCTGCTGTTATTTACGCACGTGGCTTAAGCTCAATTAGCCCGTTGCTTCTTCCTCATGTTCGCTGCCGTGGGTATCTTCCCCATTGCTGGAAGAGCCACCGCTGCTTTCAACAATATCAAACGCCAACTCACCGTTCTTCAGGCCAATTTTTACAGCTCCACCCTTTGCCAACTTGCCGAACAACAGTTCTTCGGCCAGCGGCTTCTTGATGGATTCCTGAATAACGCGCCCCAAAGGCCGTGCACCATACAACCTGTCATACCCGCGCTCTGCCAGCCATTCCTTGGCAGCGGAAGACAATTCGATGGTTACGTTGCGGTCTGCCAACTGTGCTTCCAACTGAAGCACAAATTTTTCAACCACCTGCCCCACAATTTCAGGCGAAAGGTGTGCAAACGGAATAATAGCATCCAAGCGGTTGCGGAATTCTGGTGTGAACAGGCGCTTAATGGCCTCTTCATCCTCACCTTCACGCACCTGGCGGCCAAAGCCCACGGCCTCCTTGCTCATATCCGATGCACCAGCATTGGTGGTCATAATCAGGATGACGTTGCGGAAATCCACCGTCTTGCCGTTATGATCCGTCAGCTTTCCGTTATCCATAACCTGCAACAATACGTTGTACAGATCGGGATGTGCTTTTTCGATTTCATCCAAAAGCAGCACTGCATGTGGATGCTGATCAATAGCATCCGTCAGCAAACCGCCCTGATCGAAACCAACATACCCCGGAGGCGCACCCAGCAGACGAGAGATAGAATGCCGCTCCATGTATTCGGACATATCGAAGCGAACCAGCTCAATCCCCAGCGCCGTTGCCAACTGGCGGGCCACTTCTGTTTTACCAACCCCAGTGGGGCCAGAGAACAGGTAGTTACCAATTGGCTTTTCTGCATCACGCAGGCCAGCACGTGCCAGCTTGATGGCAGCAGACAGGGCATCAATAGCCTGATCCTGCCCAAACACCATTCCTTTCAGATCGCGTTCCAAAGAGCGCAGCACTTCCTTGTCATCCGCAGAAATGCTTTTGGGTGGAATGCGGGCAATACGTGCGATAATATCTTCCACATCCTTCAGGTTCACCGTCTTGCGGCGGCGGCCTTCAGGCTGAAGCATGCGCGAAGCGCCTACCTCATCAATCACGTCAATCGCCTTATCCGGCAACTTGCGATCATGAATGTACTTGGCAGACAGTTCCACTGCCGCGCGAATGGCTTCTTCCGTGTAACGCACTTTATGGTGTTTTTCGTAGCTGCCTTTCAGGCCGCGCAGAATTTTCACCGCATCATCAATGGTGGGTTCAGGCACATCAATCTTCTGGAAGCGCCGCACAAGTGCACGGTCTTTTTCGAAGTGCTGCCGGAATTCCTTGTAAGTTGTAGAACCGATGCAACGCAGCGTGCCCGCTGCCAACGCTGGTTTCAGCAGGTTTGATGCATCCATCGCGCCGCCTGATGTGGCACCCGCACCAATAACGGTGTGGATTTCATCAATAAACAAGATGGCGTGCGGATCCTGATCCAGCTCTGTCACCACAGCTTTCAGGCGTTCTTCAAAATCACCACGGTAACGTGTGCCTGCCAGCAATGCGCCCATATCCAACGAATAGATGGTGGATTTCAGCAGCACTTCCGGCACGTTACCTTCCACAATGCGGCGGGCAAGCCCTTCCGCAATGGCAGTTTTACCCACACCCGGGTCCCCCACATAAAGCGGGTTGTTCTTGGTGCGGCGGCACAAAATCTGGATGGTGCGCTCAATTTCCGTATCGCGCCCGATAAGCGGGTCCACCTTACCGGCAATCGCCTTATCGTTCAGATTGACGCAATAAGTAGAAAGCGCATCCTGATTGCCTTTCTGACTTTTGCTTTCAGCCCGTTCGGGTTCTTCACCCTTTTCTGCATTGGATTCCGTACCCGCTACCGGGCGACGCGTAGACCGATCCGGCGCTTTGGCAATACCGTGAGACAGAAAGTTAACGGCATCCAGCCGTGTCATATCCTGCAATTGCAGGAAATACACCGCATGGCTTTCCCGTTCTGCAAACAGGGCCACAAGCACGTTTGCACCTGTTACCTCATCCCGCCCGGTAGATTGCACATGAATAGCAGCCCGCTGAATAACGCGCTGGAACGCGGCGGTGGGTTTTGGTTCTGTTGGCCGATCAGATGCCAGCCCAGCCAAATCCTTATCCAGAAAACCTGTCAGATCCGTGCGCAGGCGATCCAGATCCACCCCGCACGCCCGGAACACCGTAACGGCGTCCGCATCATCAACCAGGGCAAGAAGCAGATGCTCAAGCGTGGCGTATTCATGATGCCGTTCACCGGCCAGAATGAGCGCCCGATGTAGAGTCTGTTCGAGATTGCGTGACAACATGACGAGACGCTCCTTTCCCCAGACATTGCAGGCACGGCAGCAACGCTACCCACCATACCCGCAGCCCTTGTTATCATATTTGGCTGCTTCTTCAGGAAATGCGAGTCTTATTCCGCGTAAAAAACGCGTACCATGCCGTTTTTTAGCAATAACGTTGCAGAAGTGATCAGTCTTTTTCGATCGTGCACTGTAGTGGGTGCTGGTTTTGCCGCGCCAGATCCATAACTTGCGCCACCTTGGTTTCTGCTACTTCATAAGTGAACACACCACACACCCCAACGCCACGCCGATGCACGTTCAGCATGATGTCTGTGGCCTCTTCCCGATTCTTCTGAAAAAAACGTTCGAGCACGTACACCACAAATTCCATTGGGGTGTAATCATCATTCAGCATCAGCACTTTGTACATGGCAGGCTTGCGGGTTTTGGGCTTAGCCCGCACCACCACGCCAATATCGGCACCATCATCCGAAGAATCCGTGCTTCCACCACGGCGCAAAGGCCCATTACCCGTATGCAAAACAGGATCGCGATGCAGAACCATTATGGGCAAACTCCGGCAGCAGGTCAGACAAAATCATGGGGCTGTATCTTCCACCATATTGGTTACGGCAACCCCATATGGAAGAGGGCATACCACGCCATACCTTTATAACGTGGCTCTGCCCTGTGTACTGCCATATTTGTGCCACATAGGCAGAACACACGAAAATATACACACTACCACGCCGCTAAAACTGAAACCCTGATTCGGATTTTTCCAGATTTATGCAGACGTGGGCTTGCGATCTTAAGCGGCAGACGGAATAGTAACCCTGCAGGAAGCAGGTGGGGGTGGCAGTGGCAAACAGGACAGTCATGCGGTACGCAACAACGGCAGAAAACAATAAGCTGCCCAAGCTGAAACGTAAAAAAGCGCCCTCTTTACGTAAATGGGTTGGCCTGCTGGCAGGGTTGGCCGTTGGCACCACAGCCACTTACGGTAAAGCACATGCACAGTATGCGGGGCAGTTAAGCTCTATTGTGGTAGATGCCCGCACTGGCGCTGTTCTTTCGCAAGATGATCCGGATCTCCGCCGCTATCCAGCCAGCCTGACAAAGCTGATGACCCTTTACATGACATTCAACGCCCTGCGCGCTGGTGCCATTTCACTGGATCAAGCTGTACCCGTTTCCATCCATGCTTCTACTATGGAACCTTCCAAACTCGGATTGGTTCCCGGTTCCCATCTGACTGTTGAGCAAGCGATTCTGGCCCTTGTTACCAAATCCGCCAATGATGCTGCCTGCGCATTGGGCGAGCTGATTGGTGGCGGTAGCGAACCTCAGTTTGCCGCCATGATGACACAGCAGGCCCATTACTTGGGCATGAGCAACACCACCTTCCGCAATGCCTCTGGCCTACCTGATCCAGACCAGATGACAACCGCGCGTGATTTATCCACCTTGGGCCGCCGCCTGATTGCTGATTTTCCGGAATATTATCACTACTTTTCAACGCCGTATTTCAGCTTTCACCGCCGGATCATTCCCAACCACAACCCTATGCTGAAAGTATATGCAGGGGCGGATGGCATGAAAACCGGCTACACGCAGGAAGCCGGACGCAACCTAGTGACCTCCGCCATACGCGACAATGTGCGGCTTGTAGGCGTGGTGATGGGGGCTTCCAGCAATACCCAACGCTCATTAGTTATGGCTAATCAGCTAGACCGTGGGTTTGATGCAGAAGGTGTGGCCCCTGTTGCACGGCCTCTTATGCTAGCTCGCGCTCAGGTTGGCACACGCACAGCCCGCAACCATCATGCCCTTATCATGGCAGCATCTGCCCACCGCCGGGTGGTGGAAGTGGCCTCAGCCCCTGCAACACGCCGTGGCCGACACGTGCTGGCCATGCCGGTTTCTGGGGGCCACCATGTGCGGCTGATTGGCGCCAAGGTGCGGCCTGCAACGGCTACATCTTCCAAAAGTGCCGCCAAACACCGCACAGCGCATAACCACACCTAAGTTTTTTTCTGCCGATTCTTTCTGCTTAGGCAATCCGCAGCAGCATAAGCGGGTTGCCTTTGCTGCTTGCTGGCTCCATCTTGCGGCTGACTCGTTTAACGCCTGCAAAATTTAGGGAGCGCAATTATGGCCGGCAGAGGCGGAATTATTCTGCATACTGAAGAAGATTTTAAAATGTTGCGTGCTGCCGGGCGTCTGGCAGCTTCTACGCTGGATATGATTACCCCTTACGTCAAACCCGGCGTTACCACTGGGGAACTTGATCGTATTATTCATGAATACACGCTGGCGCATGATGCCGTACCCGGCCCGCTGAATTATCGTGGTTACCCCAAGGCCTGCTGCATTTCCGTCAACCATGTTGTGTGCCACGGCATTCCCGGTGATCGTGTTCTGCAGGAAGGGGATATCGTTAACATTGATGTCACCCCAAAACTGAACGGCTGGTTTGGCGATAGCAGCCGCATGTACACGGTGGGCAAGGTTGCTATCAAAGCTGCTAAGCTGATTACCGCAACCTATGAAAGCATGATGCGCGGGATTGAAGCCGTACGCCCCGGCGCCACGCTGGGTGATATTGGCTACGCCATCCAGAGCTATGCAGAAAAACACCGCTATTCCATTGTGGAAGACTTCTGTGGCCACGGCATTGGCCAGACCTTTCATACTGAGCCCAACATCCTGCATTATGGCCGCCCCGGCGAGGGCATGAAGCTGAAGGCAGGCATGGTGTTTACCATTGAACCCATGCTGAACATTGGCAAAGCAGATGTGAAAATTCTGGAAGATGGATGGACAGCCGTTACGCGCGACCGCTCCCTTTCTGCCCAGTTTGAACATATGCTGGCCGTAACCGAAAAAGGGTATGAAATCTTCACCCTTTCTCCTGCCGGTTATACCTGCCCGCCCTACCCCGTAAAAGGATAAGCCCCTATGCCTGCTCACATACAGCGTTCTTCCCTTCCGTCCCGTTTGGTGGCGATGGCAGTACTTTGTATGGGAGTGGGGGCAACTACCATACAGCCACTCTGGGCTGCTGCACCCGTAGCATCTGCACCAGACCCGCTGGCATTCAGCACAACGCAGCCTGACCAGTTGCCACCTTTAGCCCCTACACGTGGGGCACATGGCATGGCCGTTTCTGCCCAACGCCTTGCATCCGAAGCCGGCGCGCGCATTCTGGCCCAAGGTGGCAACGCCGCAGATGCCGCCGTAGCTATGGGGTATGCACTGGCTGTTGTTTACCCTGCTGCGGGCAATTTAGGGGGCGGTGGCTTTATGCTGCTGCGTGCACCGGGCAAACAGCAAAGCGTTTTTCTGGATTTTCGGGAAAAAGCCCCTGCCGCCGCCACCCCCACTATGTTTTTAGATGAGCATGGCAATGTGCTGCCCGATCAATCCGTAATAGGATGGAAAGCAGTTGCCATTCCCGGCACCGTTGCGGGGCTGGAGGAAGTGCATAAACGCTGGGGCAAATTGCCGCGTCAGGCCGTGCTGGCCCCGGCCATTCGGCTTGCGCGTGAAGGGTTTGCGCTGGAAGCCGGAGACGTAGCGCTTCTGAACACCTCTACTGAGGCATTTCGTAAAGACCCCTACGCACGGGCTATTTTTCTGCGCCCAAATGGCTCTCCCCTACAGGTGGGAGACAAGCTGGTACAAAAAGACCTCGCCCACTCGCTTGAGCAGATTGCCCGCCACGGTGCAGATGCTTTTTACAAAGGCCCCATTGCCCACGCCATTGTAAAAGCTTCTCGCAAAAACGGTGGCATCCTCACCCTTGCGGATTTTGCACATTATGCACCGCGCGAACTCCCTCCGCTAACGTGTCATTATCGTGGGTTGGAGGTAGAAACCGCACCACCCCCAAGCGCGGGTGGCGTTGCGTTGTGTGAAATGCTGAACATTCTGGGTGGCTACAACATGCAAACCCTTGGTTTGCATACCGCTCCCGCTTTACAGCGCGAGATTGAAGCCATGCGCCACGCTTATTCTGACAGGCGTGACTTGGGTGACCCAGCTTTTGTGCCCAACCCCAGCCAACATTTGCTAGACCCAGCCTACGCAGCCGAAATACGGACACATATCCCCACAGACCATGCCGTGCCTTCTACATCCTTGAAAGCCGGGGATGCCTCTGCCGAAAAACCCGAAACCACTCAGTTTTCTGTCATGGACAAAAATGGTTTTGCCATTTCCACCACGTACACACTGAACGGGTGGTTTGGGGCCAAAGTGATTGGTGGCAACACTGGCATCTTCATGAATGATGAGATGGATGATTTTTCCATCAAACCCGGCGCGCCCAATATGTTTGGTATTCCCGGCAGCACAGCCAATGCCATTGCTCCGGGCAAAACGCCTCTTTCTTCCATGACACCCACCATCCTCTCCCGCAATGGCAAACCCATTATGGTGATAGGCAGCCCCGGTGGCTCTCGCATTCCTACCATTGTACTGTCTGTTATTCTGGGCGTTGTGGATTATGGCTTAGATATCCAGCAGGCCATTGATCTGCCACGCCTGCACGAGCAGTGGATGCCCGATGCGGTGGAAATAGAATCCGGCGCAGTCTCCTCGGCTGTAGAGCGCACGCTGGAGCATGAGGGCTATCATTTTGCCCCGCATGCACCATGGGGCATACCGGAGGGTATTCTGGCCGGTAGCCCGCGCTTAACAGACCAAACCACAGGGGCACCGCCCTATTTTGGCGGGTATGACAGACGCCACCCCGGCGGTGCAGCTATAGGCGAGTAAGCCTATAGCCTGTCCAGCTTGTGGGTTTCTCCCTTAGGGTCTTTTACCTGCTGCGGGCCTTGCACGTATTCAGGCCCCAAGGGCACCTTGCCGTACCCTCCGGGAATATCCAGCACATAAAGCGGCCATGCCAAACCGGTTACACGTCCGCGCAATCCTGCAAGCAGGCGCTGCCCTTCCTCTACCGGCACATGAAAATGTGCCGTGCCGGGGGCTGGGTCTAGCTGATGCAGGTAATACGGGCGCATGCGCGTTTCCACCATGGCACGGAACAGATCTTCCAGCGCCTGTTCGCTATCATTCACGCCACGCAGCAAAACAGACTGCCCCAATAGCGGAATACCCCTGCGCACAATGCGCTTAAGGCATGCTCGTGCAGGTTCCGACATCTCGCGCGCATGGTTGATGTGCACGGCCATCCACATAGCTTTGTTTGTTTCCAGCGCATCCAGCAAGGCGTCTGTTACCCGCTCTGGATCCGCTACGGGCACGCGGCTATGCACACGAATGGTCGTGACATGCGGCATGCGTGAAAGCTCTGCTACAATATGACCAAGCCGACGCGGAGAGAGCATAAGCGGATCTCCGCCCGTTAGAATCACTTCGCGAATCTGCTTATGTGTACGCAGCCATTCCAGTGCTTGTTCCAACGCGGCATCATCCAACACACCGCCATCTGGCCCCACATGCTCGCGCCTAAAACAGAATCGGCAATAAAGCGGGCAAATCAACAAGGGCTTCAGCAACGCCCGATCTGCGTAACGATGCACAATGCCGGGAACGGGTGAAAGTGCATTATCACCAATAGGGTCGGAACGCTCCTCTGGTGCAATCTCCAATTCCTGCGCAGAAGGCACAACCTGTACGCCTATCGGATCATCCGGCGAGGTGATTAAATCCAGAAAAGCTGGCGGAATGGCCGTAGCATAATGTTGGGCAACATCGTCCAGCATCTCATGCTGTTGAGGAGGCACCAAACCGGCTGCTATCAGATCATCCGGGGTGCGCAGTGTTTTGCGCCGTGAAAAAGAGGGCTTGACCGGGAAAGACATGTCACGCCTCTACTCCCCTCATGTCAGACTCTGCAACTGTTCAGCCCAATCCGGGTCTAAAAGACCCCGATCATATTCTTGACCGGCTTCCTTTTCTGCTGCGCCGCAATCTGGTTTGGCGCGGGACGCGTGCCTTTCTGGAATCTCGCGGCTGCGTAGAAGTGGAAACACCTTACGCCGTGCCCACGCCGGGGGAAGAGGTGCACCTGCAACCTTTCCATACCGTGCGGGAAACCCCTGATGGCATGCAACAAAACCTGTTCCTGCACACCAGCCCGGAATTTGCCATGAAGCGTATTGTGGCGGCCACTGGGCTACCTGTTTTTCAGTTTGCGCGTGTCTGGCGGAATGGAGAAGGCAGTTACCTCCATGCCCCCGAATTTACCATGCTGGAATGGTACCAACCCAACATGACACTGGAAGGGCTGATGGATGAAACCGAAGCCCTTTTGCAAGCGGTGTTGCCGCCGATTCTCCAGCATTCAGACCATAGCCTGAGCATATCTGGGCCGTTTGAGCGGCTTACAATGCAAGAAGCTTTCCATCGCCATGCGGGTGTAGATCTGCTGCCCACAGAAGGAAATGCACAGGCCTTGGCAAAAGCAGCAAGCTGCACATTGCGTGAGGGGGAAACGTGGGAAGACCTCTTTTTCCGCCTGTTGATGGAGCGGATAGAACCGGCCATTGGCCGTACACGCCCCACTTTTCTAACCCATTGGCCTGCCAGCCAAGCCGCATTGGCGCGCAAAAGCCCACAAGACCCGCGCGTTGCCCTACGGTTTGAACTTTATGCCGCAGGCATGGAGTTAGCGAACGCTTTTGAAGAACTAACAGACACCACAGAACAACGCGCCCGCTTTAAGGCCGACCGCCAGCAGCGCCAAACTCTGTACCCCAACCGTCCAGAATGGCCCGTGGATGAAAAACTGCTAAGCGCCCTGCCCCATATGCCTGCCTGCTCTGGCATTGCACTGGGGTTTGACAGGCTGGTTATGCTGGCTTGCGGCACAACACGTATACAGAACGTCTTGTGGATAAACGGTTAGTCTGCAACATTTGGCGCAACCATAATATGTTGTTTAACATTTATCCATATGATGCCCGGTTACAATACTACCGGCGGGAGCCAGAGCTGCCATGATGCATAAAAGATTTATCCTGCTGCTGGGCGCTCTGGCTCTAACGGGTTGCCAAGTACCTAGCAAAAAGGAACGGCGCCAGCTTGATTCCATGATCGGCAAGCAAACAACTGATGTAGTGCGCACATTTGGCGTGCCCACGCGGCAGTTTGTTTCCGGTAACCACACCTTTTTAGCTTATATCAACCAGCAAACCGATTACACCATGCCCATGAGCGGTTGGGGATGGGATGGCGGCTGGGGTGGCTGGGGCGGATACGGCCCCGGCTGGGGTATGGGCGGTTGGGATGGTGGCTGGGGCGGTATGGGGGGTGGCATGGGCACAGCCTATACCTATACCTGCCAGACTACGTTTGAACTGGTAAACGGTATTGTAACAGCCTGGACAATGCGAGGAGACGGGTGCTGAGTATGCCCGGTGCAGTCTTCTACTTCATGAAGCCAGTCTTTCTTTTAGCGGCATGATCTTTTGGGAGACATCCATGCACCTTAAGCGTGTTCTGTACAGAACAGCCTTTAACCCACGTGCGCTTGCACCCGCAGCCATAGGCATTGCCGCCTTGGCGCTTGGCGGCTGCACACAAAGCCGCGCACGGCAGGATACGTATAAAGTTGCCAATTCAACCTGTTCGTACATGATGCCAACAGTTTCGGGCACACGCACTTACGCACCTGCAAAACCAAGCCAGACCCGAGAGGTAGAACCAAAAAGCGCTCCAGATAGCCGGGTTGCCTACCCCAACCCGGAAACACCGGCTTTTTGTGACCGCCCGCTGTCGGATACGCTCCCGAGTTCTCTGGAAATGGCAGATTACACCCATCTGCTCAATACAACTGGCCTGTTAACCACCTTACAACGGAGTGGGCCATTTACAGTTTTTGGCATTCCGAATTCAGCACTAGAAACCTATAACGCCCAAACAGGCAACAAACTGACAAGCCCGGATAATACGGCTGTTATCAAGGAAATGCTGTCTTACACCATTGTTAAAGGGCGTTGGCCTCTGGCCAAAATCAAGCATGCTGCTCTGGCTTCTCCTACCCAGTCTGTCGGGCTTCCTACCTTGAATGGCCAGTTGCTTTCCGCGTGGGTGGATAATCAGTCTGGCCAAGTTGTTGTTGGTAATGGGCAGGGCATGACGTCTCACCTATGGGTTACGGGTATTCCGCAGTCCAACGGTGTGCTGTATTTTATGCAAGATCTGATTCTTCCACCTGTGCCGCAGCAGAGCGCCAGCGCTACCACGCCTGTTTCTGCGGCCTCTGTAACCCCTGTCAGCCGCCCACTGCCCACAGCACAGGCACAGGCACAGGCACAGGCACAGGCACAGGCACAGGCACAGGCACAGGCACAGGCACAGGCACAGGCACAGGCACAGGCCAGC
>NZ_VHON01000002.1:0-21907 GCF_008690365.1 Acetobacter sp. DmW_136 | reverse complement strand
TTTATTGCTTATGAAAAATTCTTTTGTGCAAAACAGACTTTTTCATAATCTAACCCGATGCACAACCCTTCTGTGAGATTTCCGCGTCGAGCATCTTCCTTATGCGCGACGTTTTGCAGCTAGGAACGTGGAAAACGCGGAAAATTCGGAAGACATATTTCAGGTAGCCTTCATGGGATTGCAGCAGTCGACGAGGCGTTTTGACCCGGAACGTGGGGTAAGATTTCTGGTCTATTGCACTTTCTGGATGAAACAGGCGCTGACTAGGTGGCGTGCGGATAAGATTGCCATGATCCGTGTACCCATACATCGGTATGAAAAGCTTATAAAGCTTGATCAAGCCTTTGAACATCTGGACGTTCAGGCTGATGGGGTCGTCACGGATGACGACCTCGCGGCAGAACTGGAATGGCCAATTGATGAAGTGCGGCAGTTTCGCAACATTCCCCGCGAGCCCGAGTATCCCGAAAGCATTGACGATTGGAATGCTGTGCTGCCAGAGCCTGAGGAAGATAATGCTTTTGATCAGGCGGAAACAGAAATGATCGTGGCGGACGCATTGTCTGAACTGTCTGATCGTGAGGCGGATGTAATCAGAATGCGTTTCGGAATCGGATATGATACCGAAATGACATTAGAGGAGATTGGCCAGATATATGGGGTCACACGTGAGCGTATTCGTCAGATTGAAGCCAAGAGTTTGAAGCATCTGTCCCATCCGGGGCGGAAGCGTCGACTTCAGGTGCAGCTAGGGATCTAATGAGATGGGGGTAAGGAATGCTCCACCATATGCTGGATCAATGCTCGAGGCTCTTCGGGGGCTTGGGTACGCACCTGCGACTGCGCTCGCGGATCTGATCGACAACTCAATTGCGGCGAATGCGCGGGAAGTCGCCATTCATCTGGAGTGGGCGGCGCAGGACAGTTGGGTGCGGATCATTGATAATGGTGACGGCATGGATGATGCTGCCCTTGAGGAAGGCATGCGGCTCGGTGCTCGCGATCCTCGGGCTGAGCGTGCCGTCAGTGATCTGGGACGCTTCGGGCTTGGGTTGAAGACGGCCAGCTTTTCGCAAGCTCGACGATTGACCGTAGCCAGTCGGCAGAAGGGCGGATCAATCGCATGTCTGCGCTGGGACCTTGATCTCATTGACCAAGTATCAGGGGCAGAATGGCCTCTGTTTGAAGGGCCTGCTTCAGGTTCCGAACCTCTGCTTGAGCCTCTGGCTTGGATGGAACACGGTACCATCGTGCTTTGGGAAAGACTTGACCGTATTGTGACTGATGGTTTCACGGTCACAGACATGATCGAACTTGCCGATCGCATTGAGGCCCACCTTGCGATGACCTTCCATCGCCTTATTGAATGTCGGCAGACCGGGGTTCGTCTTCTTCTTAACGGCAGAGAGGTGAAGCCTTGGGATCCGTATCTGATGGGACATCCCGGCAAGGCGTTCGAAAGCCCCGAATATCGTATCCTTCATACGACAGGCGTCATGCTTCAGTGCCATGTCCTGCCTCATCGCGACATGCTCAAGCCTTCGGAACAGGTTGCTGCAGCTGGTCCTGGTGGATGGGTCCAGCAGGAAGGCTTCTACGTCTATCGTAACAGACGCCTTCTTCTGGCCGGCAGCTGGCTCGGTCTTGGTGATGGTGGTAGACCTTGGCCACGTGATGAAGCTCACAGGCTCGCCCGGATCAGGCTTGATATCCCGAACAGTGCGGATGCAGAATGGAAGATCAATATTCTGAAATCGACCGCCAGCGCACCTGTTCGGTTGCGCTCCCAGCTGCATCGTCTAGCATTCGAAACCCGCGAGGTTGCGAGACGGGTTTTCGCGCACCGAGGTCACATCCAGCCTGCTGGGGAAACACGCTCAAACGCGGTCGCGGAAGTCTGGCAGGTGCGCCGCTCTGCGCAGGGAACTTCATATCGCATTAATCGTGATCATGTTCTTGTTGCCTCGATCCTGAATCGGGCTGGTCCGCTCAGGTCTGACATTCTCGCCCTTCTCAGGCTCATCGAGGAAACCGTTCCTGTTCAGCGGATCTGGCTTGATACAGCAGAAGACAAGGAGACCCCGAGGACAGGTTTTTCAGAAGCGGTTGAAAGCGAGGTCATGGAAACCCTGTCTTCAATGTTCGAGGCGCTTGTTATGTTCCGTGGTCTCAGCCCGGCCGAAGCACGCGAAAGGCTTGGTCGCACGCCTCCATTTGATCGACATATCAATTTGATTTCAGCCCTTGAGGTAAAACACACATAATGACGCCTTCAAATCAGAGAGCCTTCGATTCAATCCTTTCCATGGCGCAAAATATGCTCCGACTTGCTGCGGAGCAGGCCCAGAGCGCAGTTACCCCGCAAATGATCGAGACGGAGCTCAGCAAGCTGGCTTGCCTCATGAAGGACTATTTTGCTCTTGTTAATCGAGATATGCTCGTTGACGAGCTGATCCGTCGGTCAAGTCATACCGTTGGTATGAATGCCACTCTCTCAAGCGGGGAAGATCATATTCCGTGGCTTGATTCTGAAAGGAAGAAAGACTGGACATACTGGCGGCGCTATGCCGAATACATGGAAACACGAATTCCGTGGACGGCTCTGGACGCATTGGATGTGGCCACCGATGAAGTGCTGTCACAGCTGGAGGATCCGAATCGCGAAGGTGCTTGGGACCGTCGCGGGCTGGTCGTAGGTCATGTTCAGTCTGGAAAAACCGGCAATTATACTGGACTTATCTGCAAGGCTGCCGATGCCGGCTACAAGATCATCATCGTATTGGCGGGCCTTCACAACAATCTGAGAGCCCAGACCCAGATACGTCTTGATGAAGGGTTTCTCGGCTTTGCGACCACGGTAGAGAACGGAGAACTTGGCTCTGCAGTTGGGGTTGGGTTGATTGATGGCGATATGAATGTCCGTCCTAACGCGGCAACCAACCGAAGTGACAAAGGCGACTTCAATACCACCATGGCAACTAGGATGAACGTTAGTCCGGAACAACGCCCGTGGCTTTTCGTGGTCAAGAAGAACAAGACCGTTTTGGAGCGCCTGTTATATTGGATCCGCAATCGAGTAATTAATCACGTTGATCCTGAAACTGGAAGGAAACTTGTCACCAATTTGCCTCTTCTTGTGATTGATGATGAGGCTGACCACGGATCCGTTGATACGGGTGAAGATGTTGTGGACGAGTTCGGTAAGCCCGATCTTGAACACGAACCCAAGACTATCAACAGGTTGATTCGCTCGATTCTTCACCATTTCTCGCGGAAGGCTTACGTCGGTTACACGGCAACCCCTTTTGCAAATATCTTTATTCATGATCGGGGAGAGACACAGGAATACGGGCCAGATCTCTTTCCTGCAGCTTTCATTACCAATCTTGCAGCACCATCGAATTATGTTGGTCCAGGCCGTGTCTTCGGATCATCTTCCAGCACGCCTGACGATTTGCCGCTAGTGCGTTCGCTGTTGGATAATGAGTGGCAGCCATGGATGCCACCACGCCACAAGAATGGCTATCAACCACGATGGCAGGGACAAGACCGAATTCCGGATTCGCTTGCTGAAGCGATCCGATCCTTCATCTATGCCTGTGCCGTGAGAAAACTGCGTGGACAGGGCAGCAGGCACTCATCGATGCTTATCCACGTTACACGTTTTACCCTGGTACAAAATGCCGTCGTCAGGCAGGTTACAGACTACGTGCGTGATCTGAAGGGCCGCTACACGCGTGGTATCGAGCTTGCTAACCTCGAAGCGTCAATGCACAGAGAATACAAAGATATTTTTCTGCCTGGAATGCAGAGGATCCGCTCTGCGCTCGTGGAAGACGAAAAATTGGATGATTTTTCGTGGTCCGAAGTTCGAACCGTTCTTCCTGATATCCTTTCTGATATCCGTGTGCGTGAGATTAATGGTACGGCGAAGGATGCGCTTGATTATGCTGAAAATGATACCACTGGTCTGAAGGTTATTGCCATAGGCGGTGACAAGCTGGCACGAGGTCTGACGCTTGAAGGTCTCTGCACGAGCTATTTCCTGCGAACAGCGCGCATGTATGACACGCTTATGCAAATGGGGCGCTGGTTCGGCTATCGTGACGGTTATCTTGATGTCTGTCGTCTCTATACATCAGAAGAAATGGTGGAATGGTTCGGTCATATTGCTGACGCAGCCGAGGAATTGCGGCAGGAATTCGACAACATGGTTGCGGCGGGCACCACACCAAAACAATTCGGCTTGCGCGTACAATCACATTCCGTCCTGACCGTCACGTCCCGGGCCAAGATGAGAAATGCACGCGAGATGCAGCTGACCTATTCAGGTAATCTCCTACAAACCATTGTCTTTCCAAACCGAAAGGAAGACATCAGAGCCAATTTCGAGGTTACGGATCAATTTATTCGGGCGCTTGGCCCATCGATGGATCTGAATGATCAGTATTTCGTGCCGGATGGTCAGAAGTGGCACGGTCATCTCTGGCGAGATGTGCCTGCTCTGAATGTTATCTCGTTTCTTCGGAATTATAGAACTCATGCCGCCAGTTTTCGGATCATGAGTCCACTGGTCGCGGACTTCATCGACGAGATGAACAAGGATGGTGAACTTACAAGCTGG
The DNA here is from genome assembly GCF_008690365.1 of Acetobacter sp. DmW_136. NCBI lineage: Bacteria > Pseudomonadati > Pseudomonadota > Alphaproteobacteria > Acetobacterales > Acetobacteraceae > Acetobacter > Acetobacter sp. DmW_136. The sequence goes on along the minus strand of NZ_VHON01000002.1, from coordinate 17,283 downwards.
ACCGTTGCGCTCATCGGAAAGGATAGCGGTCCGGACGAGGGGAGCTGCATGGTAGGTGACTGTCTGGTCAACATGCTACAGAGAAAACGAACGATCGCACATGCAGATCGCTATTCGATCAAGACCTTGATCTCGCCTCGTGATGAAGCAATCGATCTGACGGAAGCAGAGTGGAAGGCAGCATTGGAGCTGAGCCTGAAAACATGGCGCAATGATACCGATCGTAACGAAGGCAAGGAGCCTCCGTCAGCTCCGAGAGGGCCTCAGATCCGTCACGTTCTTGGAGAAGGTATTGCAGAAAAGGGTATTCCGGCACGGCGGGAACGCGGTCTGCTGATGCTCTATCTGCTTGATCCCGAACGTTCAGGTGTTGATGAACTGAAGGATGCCGATCCTGTTGTTGCTTGGGCAATCAGTTTCCCGTCAAGTACATCTGAAAGACGGGTTTCCAACAAGAGTTATATTGCCAACAGCGTGATGTGGGGAGGTCTCAATGAGTGGGTGGACTGAAGATGGTCTCGCATGTGCGTGGCGAGCACTCATGTGGCAGGAAGCGGAAGAAGACTGGCGTTTTGTTCATCTCACCACCATTGGTCCGGTCTCTGTTGAGGCGGGGTGTCACTTCCCTGTCAGACGTGAGGCGCTGATTGTTTCGTTCCTGGGAGCATGTCCGGTCAATTCTGCCAGACTGCCCCAAGGCCAAGGCTTCGACGTTTCCTGCATTGAGGGGCAGACTGTCTTCGTCGGCAGGACGGCCATAGCGCTTGTAAGGCGACCGGAAGGCTTACCGGATATCTTCGCCATCATGGTTGTCGATATTTTGAGGACGCTTGAGGTCGTGACTAGCACCATGAAACGTGGTGTGATGGAGACTTTTCTAGAACGGGTCAGAGAGTGGCAGGCGTTCATGACCCGTACCCACGCTCCCCTTTCGTCCGATGCGCAGATTGGCCTGCTTGGTGAACTGTGGATGCTCAGATTGCTCATGGACACCTCCCTCGGTTCCGATGCTCTCAACTGCTGGCTGGGACCGTTGCGGGCAGCTCAGGATTTTCACATTCGAGAGGGTGCAATAGAGGTAAAGAGTACGATTCAGGCCGGTAGTTTCCTTGCCCGGATCAACAGTATCGAGCAGTTGGATTGCGACAGGACACCGACTTTCCTTTGCGCCTTCCGATTTGAGGAAAACATCGATGGATTTTCTCTTGCCGATCTTGTTGCCCAACTTCGCATGCGGTTTGGGCAGGCCGGGGTGCGGCGAGGGTTCGAAGCATTATTGATGATCATGGGATACCTTGACGAACATGCGTGGCTCTATGAGCGAACGCTGACGTTGAAGGAAGCCAAGGCGTTCCGTGTAAAGGGTGAGATGCCGCGGCTGACGCGAGCCGTGCTGCCAGTGGCCATTCGTTCGGCGGCATATGTGCTTGACTTGGACGCTGTGGAAGAGCCCCAGATCAGGTTGCCGGAAGTGATAACCGAGTTTGGACTTGACTGAAATGAGCTTAGAAGAATTTCATCGCCACTTTCGTTCTGACCTGCAGAACACTCTTGGTGAGCGCGTTGAGGCGGGTGAAGGACCCTTTCCTTCGGAGGAGCTTGTCTTCGCCGAAAAGGTCATGGAGCATGTCGCTGATGCCGGGATTTGTGATGAGCCTACAGTCTGCCACTGGAACGGCAAGGTTGGTAACGCAAGGCTTCGTATTACCGGATATGCCCTCAGTCCTGACGAAACTGCCCTTGATCTTTTCGTGACGCACTATCTAGGAACGGAAGAGCTGCATGATCTGCGTGATTCCGATATCACGGCTACCGCCAGCGAAGGGGTGCGCTTTCTGCTTCGAGCCGCCAGCAGTAATCTAGAGGCGAGAATTGATCCCACTCATCCGGTTCGGGATTTGGTTGCGACCATTCGGTCGCGCTGGAACGATATCGACCGTGTTCGAGTGTTTGTAATTGCCGATGGCCGAACGAAGACCAAGCGCTTTTCGGACAAGGTAGTTCACGAGAAGATGGTGGCAATCGAGGTCATGGACATGGAAAGGGTGTTCCGGCATACTGAAGGCAAGCCACGAGACGAACTTGCTCTCAGCTTTGTCCAGTCGATCGGTCGTCCTCTTCCCTGCGTGCATGTACCTGATTCCGATGCCGACTACGAATATGCCTTGACCGCAATTCCAGGACAGCTCATCCGCGACCTCTATTTGCGCTTCGGAACGCGGCTGCTTGAAGCAAACGTAAGGACGTTTCTCGGAAACAAACGTGCAGTGAACAAGGGTATAGTTGAAACACTAAGAAAGGAACCGGAACATTTTCTGGCGTTCAACAACGGGTTGGTTCTCGTTTGTGACGAGGCCGCCTTCGAGCGTTCAGAAGACGGAAATCCAGGACTTTCCTTCATGAAGGGCATGCAGATCGTGAACGGTGGCCAGACGACATCGTCCATCTATTTTGCGTCACGCGATCATCGAACCATCGACCTGAGCCATGTTATGGTGCCCGCCAAGATCATCATTCTCAAAGGGGCTCAAGACGAAGCGCGTGAACGCCTGATCAGTAATGTCTCTCGTTATGCAAACAGCCAGAATGCTGTAAAGATGTCCGACCTGTCGGCAAACCGTCCTTTTCATGTCCAGTTGGAAAAACTGGCAAACAGCACATGGTGCCCGGATGGCGCCACGCGTTGGTTCTATGAGCGTGCAGCAGGTGCCTATAACGTCATGCTGCTGAAGGAAGGCACCTCTGCAGCCAAGCGGCGAAAGCTGCAGGAGATGATCGGGTCCCGACGCAAGCTTACAAAAAATGACGTTGCCAAATATCATGAGGCATGGCGGGGGAAACCCAATAACGTGGCTCTTGGTGGTGAGAAGAATTTTGCTGCGTTCATGACGGCCTTGGACGATGACCCAACAATTGTTCCGAACCCGCTCGATACTCATTGGTATCGGACGATGATAGCCAAGGTCATTCTGTTCAAGGCAATCGAGAGCATGATCAAGGCAAAAGATGCCAAGGAAATCTTTCGTCAAGGCTACGTTAATATTGCAACATATGTTGTATCGATCGTCGCAGATCGGCTTGGAGATCAACTTGATCTCGAACAGATATGGATGCAGCAGGGGATTTCCAGAGGGTTGCGCAATCTGCTGTGGGAGTGGGCTGTAACCGTCAATGCCGAGTTTAACCGGATTGCTCCTGGTCAGCAGTTTTCGGAAGTGGCAAAGCGGGCGGAGACGTGGGCAAGGGTGCGTGCTGCTGAATTTCCCCTACCGCAAGGGTCCATTCAGGAATTGCGCCAGTTGTAAGGACTTGTTGGTGGCGGATGGAGGACCCTGTCTACGGTTCAGTGTGTCAATGCAGCAAGTAGCAGTTCGGCAATCTGCCGTGCTAGAAATGGCGGTACTGCGTTTCCAACCTGAACGTACTGCTGTGTGCGATTTCCGAGGAACAGATAGTCATCGGGAAAGGTTTGCAATCGTGCGGCCTCGCGTACAGTCAAGCTTCGACACTGAATCGGATCGGGGTGGATAAAGTAGTGACCATCCTTCGAAATGTGGCTCGTGATCGTGGTCGAGGCTTCGTTGGCCATCTGAACCCGGAAGCGATCATTGAAAACGCCACTGTGCCAGTTCCGGTGATCTGGACTTAGAAAGAGAGGAAAATTGGCAGCTTTCGGACTATAGCCATGGACAGAGCCAAATACGGCAGCAAATAGATAGCGGCCAAGGTCAGATACCATGTGTCCACGGGTTTCATGTTGGGCGATTGCCATCAGTTCCGGTCTTTCCAGCCACTGCAGCAACTCATCTTTTGATGCACCATAATTTCTGGGTAAGTCAGATGCCATTCGGAGGGTCGGGGCATCTTTCTGCATTTTCCCAGCAATGGCAGCGAACATCTCATGCAGTCCGTTGTCCTTCCCCTTGTGAAAGGATGCTTGCCGCTGTGCAGCTGATGCCACTTGATTTCGCCATTCTGTTGCATCATCTTGGCTACGGCTAATGCCGCTACGTAGAGCTGGCAGCGTCCCGATCGTCTCATTTACAGTTCGTGCTTTCCTTGAGATGGTGATGGAGGCGTTTGAGGCTTTGGTAGCCAAATCTGATCGGATTCCTACGATAATCACTCGGTGGCGACGCTGAGGAACACCAAAGGTCTCGGCACGCACGATGAAGTCCGATGGTTGAACTGCTTCCTGCAGGCTTGCCTTTCTATTTTCGACCCGTATGGCTCGCAACTCGTAATGATGACCACGGCCTGTGCCGAGTGAGGACAAGTCCTCCATCAGCATATCGAAGACAAGGCGACTTTCGATTGTCGAGGACAGCATGCCCTTGACATTTTCCATGACAAAGGCGGCGGGTCTAAGTCTTTCAAGGACTCTGATGTATTCGCGGAAAAGGTAGTGCCTATCGTCCAATTCAGGAACATAGTCTTTCTTCCCTTTGGATCGGGCTCGCCCAACCAACGAATAGGCTTGGCAGGGTGGTCCACCAATTAGGACTGTTTCATCAAACGTTTTTCGTAACCTTGAGATTGCGTCATCAAGAGATTTTGTAGCGGCCTCAGTTCCGAGTTCAAGAGCACGGGCCTCGTTGAGGGCAAGGTTCCATGCATCAGTGTCTACCTTCGACCAATCTGGCTCAGGAATCATGCCGGCGTGGAAATTGATGAATTCATGCGGCAAGTTATTGTGGCGAGCATGGTAAGCACGCAAAAATGCACGTAACGTCAGCGTTCGGTGCGCTGAGGTCTCCTTTTCGATCGAAATGCCAATACGGAATGCCGCAAGGCCTTTTCTGGTTATGGATGAGAAGCCTTCACCTAGTCCACCTGGCCCCGCAAACAGATCAACAATACCGAAAGTATTGGTCAAACCCTGCTCCTGATTAAATATATTTGGCTGATGTATACTACCTTTGTAATGAAGACCAGGTGGTATGTAATGGATATTGTAGACAAGCAGACACGTTCTCGGATGATGGCGGCAATCAGGGGGAAGGACACAAGGCCCGAACTGGTTCTGCGCCGAGCAATGCATGCACGTGGTTTCCGCTTTCGACTACATTCCAGAAATGTGAGCGGTCGACCGGACCTTGTGTTTCCAAAGTATCGAGCGGTTGTCTTTGTGCATGGCTGCTTTTGGCATCGACATGAAGGCTGTCGTTATGCAACCAAGCCATTGACTCGGCCAGAGTTCTGGCAAGCTAAGTTCGAGAGCAATATTGCTCGGGACAAAGCCGTCCGACTGATTTTGCTCAAGGAGGGGTGGCGAGTGGCAACGGTTTGGGAGTGTAACCTGCGGAAATCAGACCAGGTTCATGCTGCTGCCGACCGACTGTCGGTATGGCTACGATCAAACGATGAGATGCTTGAAATTGGATAACAAGATTGTAACGGTCTCATGCAGTCACCCGCAGAGATCACACAGTCTCCAGCGGACAACACCCTGCACCGCAGGGATTGGTCCTTCTTCGAGCCGGGTTTTCAGGGCTGCCAGCATCTCCGGTGTCAGGCGGGCTTTCTGTCCCCCCCATGACGAAGGCCATCCGCATTGAAACGCACCACCCAGTCACGGATACTCTGACGGTCTGTCCCGGCAAGCAGGGCCGCCTCGCCGCAAGCGCCAACAAGCGACGCGATTGACCCGCATGCCGGCTTCTGCGCGTAAGGCGTCGCAACTCCGAACTGTCATGATCGTCACGCAGGGACAGAGGGCTGCCCATCCAGAAATACCTCATCCAGAGAATGGTCATCATCCTGTGAATCACATTCTTAACCTGATGAGTACCTTCTGAGTCATATCAAGCAACAGTTGGTATTAGTTATTGTGTAGGGATGGGGAACCAGGGTGACATGACTAGGATCAGCATTTTTGTTCAGAGCTCGAACCCCTCTGAAGATTTATGGGAGAGTGAGCGTTTCGCAAGAGAGGTCTCTCTTGCTTTTTCTTCTTTTTTCTTTTGCTCTACGATTTTGAGTTCCTCAGCCTCTTTCCGTCTTTTTTCGACGGTCTGGCGAAGATACTCATTCTTCAACCGAAAGCCGTACTCAACGGCAAGATCCACAACGCGCGCCTTGAAGTCATCGGTTCCGATAATTTTGACCTCATCCCATCTGTTGGCCGCCAGTCGCAAGGATGCCAGGATGATTGCCCGATCTGTGGTGTCGCAGACATCGATCCGATCACCACGATCAGAGAAGGCGATATGCTCTGGATCGGCAAGCTTACAGTAATGGACATAGGCGCCCCGCGCGACAGACCTGAAGCCCGGAATGTTGTAAACCCGCATCTCTCTGTCGGAACGTGTCTCATGTCCTTCCAGACGCATGAAACGTTCCGGATGCGTCCACAGCGCCGTCAGAAAGAGATCTCTGTTTGTCCTCAACCACTCCTCTACAGTGGGGAAGGGAGGCAATCTCTTTCGATTGGCAAGGCGTTCTTCCTTCTGCTGCTGAAGAAGAAGGCGGAGTGCTGTCCTATGTTCGTCAGCCAGCGCGTGTCGTAGGGCGTTGAGCGCCAGGCCACGTCTCCGCCATTGACTCTTCAGCACGGTCTCGTGTTCCCGGCGCTGCATTTCCCTCAGGCTGGTCCTCTGGTCTGCATGTTGGTGGGCAATGTCTGATAATGCTTTTCTTCTTGTGGTTTCGTAATCTTTGCGTTCCTGATGATAGTCGCTCAAATTGACATCATTCGGTCTTACTACAAGAGGCATGGTAAGTTTGCCGTCAGCGGGTATGTCCGCAGTCTGATCGGACTCTTCGTAAGACCCAAGCCTGTGTTGTAGCCTGATGAGACTGATCTGCCGATCTGCCGCACTGGCTTTGACGGCTGAATTGCCAACCATGATGACAGCACCATTGCCACGTCGGCGATACTTTATTCCTTTCCGTGCCAGACCTTCGTGAACCTCAGCCCAGCAGGTGGCTGTTTTGATCAGGGGAACCGCCTCTTCAACGGCGATATCCAGTGCAGACCGTTTACCAGTTCTGCGTTTCACTTTTTTGCTATCGGTTTTGACTGGTGTAGTCTTATCTCTGTGACTGTTGCAGCGAACCAGTTTTTCGTCCCGGTCGACCTGATAAAGACCATTTTGCTCGCGTGACCACCCTTGGTGGTGCTCGATCAAAGCGATGGCCCTATGACCAGCCTCAATGTCAAATCCCTTATTGATTTCGGTGCATCGGAATGTCTCGGGATCAACACGGTTGACGACAACATGCAGATGACGATTGTCGGTGTCTGCGTGCAAGCCATACACAATCTGATGCTGTTTCAGCCCCATCTCTTTTTGCAGGAGTGTGACGGCCTCATCTACCTGTTCTGTCGTGGGACTTTCTCCACGTTTCCAGCTCAGCACGTAGTGGTTCACGGTGTCAGCAGACCGCGCGGCTTCAGTTGCAAGTGCGATCATCTCCGCGATCTGACTGTCAAGGATATCCGTCAGAAAACCCCGTGCTCCGAAATAGATACATTTTTCTGACGTGTCTGTTTTTTCCGGACTTGCCACGTAGAGAATCAACCGTCTGATCCGTTCAGATTTTGACGTCGACTTCTTCGGGTTTTTAACTTTTTTGATGATCACGACTGATCGCCTCGATTGCCCCTTTCAGGGCGTGTAGGGTAGCCAGTGTTTCTTGAGCATGTTGACCGTTGCTTGACAGGTAGAGATGTTTGAGAAGTCCGCCCAGACGACGCAACTCCCGAATCATGACGATATCAGCGTGGGGAACGATCGGACGACCAAAATAACGGCGTCGGATCAGCTCAGAGACACTCATTCCAGCAAGGTCAGCGTCCTCTTTCAGGCGATCTTTTTCATCCGTCGTCAGTCTCACATTGACGATCGCATCCAATGGGAACCGACCTCTGATTTCAAAAGGCATTACATGGACTCCTTCTTTGGGAAGAAGAGAAGAAAAAGAAGCAGGAAGGAGCCAGCCTGTGAGACGCGGAGCGCCGAACGGTCTGGCATGGTTTGTCACACCATGCGGCGCATGTGTGTGACAAACCCCATCCTGTAAATCGAATCAGTGATAGTTTACCACAAATAAGCGCCATTTTAGGCATGTCAAAAATTGCGATTTTAGCGCCATCAAAAATATTGCCGATAATGTATAATGAAATCACAACAGCGAATCAGTTGACTGATTTGAAGCGGGGACGACAATGCGCACATATCACACGCGATCAAAAATAGACGCTATAAGAAAGAAAATATCCGAACTTCCAGAATTGAAAGCAGATGAGATTCAGCTCAGCAATAAAGAAAGCATTACCGTTCTGGCCAACGATATCGCTGCATTGCGAAAACGAGGATATGGGTTCGAGCAGATTGTTGAGTTTCTTCGTGAAAACGATTTTGAGATCACGGCGTCGACACTGAAAACGTATCTGAGAGAACCAGAGCGAAAGCGTGAAAACACACCTATAAAAAACAAGAAAACAACTAAAAAACCTACGACTGAAAACAAAAAAATAACCAGAGTGACGGAAAAAACCGCAATAAAAAGACAGAAAAAAGAGCAGACGACGAAGGAGGATAAAAATCAGGCTGAATTTCTGATCGCGCCAGATCGCGATGTATTATGAAAAGGATGAGTCTCATGGAAAATATTTATCTGGTTGGCGGTGGAAAAGGGGGCGTCGGCAAATCAATGGTGAGCATGAGTCTCATCGATTTCCTGATCCAGCAGAGAGAAAAAGTGTTGCTCGTGGAAACGGATACGTCGAACCCGGATGTGATGAAATGCTACCAAAGTGAGATAGCTGCAGTCGCTTTAAATCTTGATCACGTTGATGGTTGGATGGATCTCATCACTCAATGCGACTGTCATAAAAACCATGCCGTTGTCATTAACTCAGCGGCCAGGAATGATCATGCGGTACAGACGTATGGGGATCTACTTCAACACGCAATACCGCTGTTGAAGCGTAAGCTGATCACGTTGTGGGTTATCAATCGCCAGCGTGATTGCGTGTAATTACTAAGAAATTATTTAGAACAAATTCCTGAATCTAAAACAAACGTTCTTATGAACTCTTATTTTGGTGATAAGGAAAAATTTGAAACATACAATAACTCGCAAACCAAGAAATATATTGAACAACTCGGTGGAAAGTCACTTGTTTTTCCGGAACTCGCGGATCGGGTTGCGGACGATTTGTACATAAACCGAATGACGATTGAGAAGGCATCAGAAGATCTCCCGATTGGCAATCGGATTGAACTTCTGAGATGGCGATCTGCGGCCAAAAAGATGTTTGAGGAGGTTATCGAGTGACAAAATTCGAGACCGTTTTTCGGGGATTTTATGGACGAAATCCCACTGACACCGAGATCCAGGAGCATTACCGGATCAAGGTTGCAATGGATATCCGGGACAACGATGCGTTGTGGCTGATCCTGATACCATTTCAATTCTACACGAAAATTTTACAGGATATTCCAAAGACTATCGGAATCGTCTCCGATGAATTCAATGAGAATTCACGTGCGCTAATGCAGAGACATGAGCAAAGCATAAAATCAGATTTGAATTCCGCTGTCACTGCAGCGGGACAGGATATTGCAGCGACAATTCTACGGCGCAAGATGCAAATATGGAGTGCAATTTCAATTGTGGTTTTTGCACTTGTTTGCACAGCTTTGGTGACAGTTCTGTGGATCGGAAGAACACAGATCCACGATGAGCATTATGAGGCAGGTTATAATGCAGGGTACATCAAAGGAACTGCGGACGGACAGAAAGCAGGGTATAGCGCGGGGGCTAACGCTGGGCAGAAAACCGGTTACGAAAAAGGAATGGCGGATGCCCGTGATACGAATGCGCTGGCGATGACGTCCTGGGCGACGAGCATTGCGGGGAAGAAAGCCCGGCAACTTTACGAGCATGGACTGATGGATCCAATCTATGTGCTTTACCAGACGGGTGACCTTGCCAAGATGCTCAAGTGCAGTGGTAGCGGATGGCGCATACAGAACGGCTATTGTATCAGTGCAGTGACGATGGATAATGGAGGCAGCGTTGTTTATGATGGCTGGAGGCTGCCCTGAGTTGTCTGTACGTTTGCTCGGCATTAAGCGGACCTACCGCTTTCGCCCTCATGTCGGTCATTCTCCGTCGAAACTGGAAATCCCATAAGCAGACCTTTGTCCAACAAAGCAGACGGAGACTTATCGTAGTAGACTTAATAGGTAATTGAAGACAATAATTACGCCACGTAAACGCGACGCATGGAGATAGTTTTGGCTTCGAATATCCAAGTTGGTAATTCAGTCTATGTTTGCCGTAGCCGATTGCCGACCTTACCCGACCAAGGTAAGGCGTTTTACCAAAGCACCGTCGTATCAAAAAATCATCGGTCGATTGCTATTATGATGCCCAATGGGACACATAGTGCTCTGATAGCTACCAAATTTGCTCATCATAGAGTTGGTATCGCGATAATAGTCTTTGGAGATTTCGCCTCTGAATATACTCTTCTCAACCCGTTAGCCAAAACTATTTTGCAATATTGCCGCTTGTTGTTCGGAGATGACGATTACGTCACGTTGTTCAAAATTCGTAGTTTGGCCGAGCTTTCTTGTTTGTGTGAGTCGCGAAGCTTCCATCCATTTGAACATATAGTAGTAATAGGGCATGGAAGTATATCTGGCGAGATTGGCGCAGCCGTCGAATGTATTGATGTTGGAATGGCTATTGAACAATTCGAAAAAAATAGCCCACAAGCTTGGGATTTCACTTTCCTTTGTTGTTATCTCGGCAGACAGGTATTTGCCAAGAAATTTTCTTTATCAGGATGCTGCAAAAGCATGATTGCTCCATTTAACAGCGTCCATGGCGCCGTATCCGCTCAATTCGTTCAGACCTATTTGATTAAGACACTTCTGGAAGGTGAGACGACTGCTATCGCTCATCGTCATGCATCTGAGTCCACGCCACCCAAATCAGCGTTTCGTCTTTGGCGCAATGGCAAACATATAGCGTAGACTATTGTTTACAACGTGCGCCGCTTTCTTTTCCTGAAGAGGAGGCGGCGGAGCCACATAGTAATCTTGGGCGCCATGAACTCCGTCCTGCCCATATGGTGCGACAGACAACTTCAAACAGAAACACCCAATATCATTCCCTGCGCCTGAAATCAGGCTACCAGAATATCAATTAATGGTTCTTTTATTTATCCATCTATATTTTGCATGCAGACCTAAATCTGACGATCAGCGCGTTAAGATCTATATCATGGCAATACATTTTTTCAATGTTGAAGTATTTTTCATTTAAATGCTTTGTCCGAAATCTAAAAGTTTCTTGGTTTTCATCAATAAGATCAGGAAGAACTGTGTCTTCATTGATAATATTCATTATATTTGATGGAAATAGTTGCTGTCTTCTTTTTAAAAAATTACTCCTGCCGACAGATAAAATATATGAACATGTTTTATCAGTTTGACATCTATAATATACACTATCTCTTATTTTTAGCATAGCATTGTACGATTTATCCAATATATCGTCAAATGTTGGTAATCCAATATTATTTAGTCCTAAGTTTAGGAAAGAATGTAAATGTTTAATATCACCAGAAAATAACCCACACCCGCTGCACAAACAAGCGAACACAAACGTTCTATCTTTATTCTTCTTAAAACGCTCTATTCGCTCTTTTGGAATAAATCCCAATAGGGCAGGTGGAACAATTTTATCGAATAATTCATCAGGAAGATTAAGAGACACAAATGAAAACATAGCAGAAATTATGTAAGAATCAATTATATCGGATACTTTATTTTCTTTCATAACCATATGGCGTGCAACTGTATAATCAAAAAGATCGCAACTAGATAATAAATGATCCAGTTCATCTAGAAGATTGTTTTGTTGAATTTTCTGTTCATATGGCAATGAAATTTTTGCTATCGTTGCAATTCTGGATAGCAGTTCCGCACATACAGCCGAACTTTCCAAAATCGATCCGATTGTCAAAGGCACTCTTGAGATACTATTTTTTGCTTTGTCAATTACTCTTATAAAAAAAATTGGTTTGTCGACGTTAATTCTTCCGTCTATTCCAAATTCTAGTCCGGATGAATATGTTATATCTGCTGTCTTGTAGTCGAATTTATTATTTTTTGTGTAATGCTCCTTATAATACGCCGGAAATAATATTCTGGAATCTTCACAATCAAGCTTCACCAATCTCCACCACTCTTCTTCTATTTCACCAGATTCTCGATCAGATGCCACTCCTTCTGAGTGGTGTATTACATGAAAATACACATCATATAAATCGCGCAGATACATTTGTCCCCATAGAGTGCTTGTTGCATCAAACCAATGCGTGAGCTCGTGCATTATAATACTGTAAGGTTTGCATATTTCGGAAATATTTTGTGTTTCAATATCTTTTAGAAACTTTCTTTTGTTTATTTTTTTTAGATGTATTGTTTGACTATGCACTAAAAATTCGGCATCGGACTCGATCCTGTTTGGAAAAATCATCTTGTTATCAATCCACAATGAATACTTTAATATATTTTACAGGTTTTTTGTTCAAGATCTAGGTATTCTATTTTCCGCCCAATGGATGACCATTTTTATAATTTTCATGCCGCCTATCAGACCTTCTGCTCTCCCCCTCCCATAGCGTCTCATAGATTAGCGAGCAGATCCCCACCATTTAATTCAAGTATTCCGTCGCCCAGTCGGGCCTTTAGGGCCTCGAAACGTCTGCGTAGTGCCGGAAGATGCCATGACGCCGGTCCCTTTTCTGTTGTGGATTCCAAGATGACCGGGTCACCAAAGACGACTTTAAGTTGGCGTTCTTCAAGGTCCTGAATAAGGCACGGGCGTCTCACTATAGCTGTAAAGGTTGAATCGCCAACTTCCAGCCAGACGAAATAGGCTACGTTGCGGATCGTAATGTCCTGCGGTGGAAGCTTCTCGAATTCCAAGGTGATTGTGAAATCGCCATCTGAAAGGGCATCAACAAAATTCGTAACGTTACCAGATTGAAATCCAAGATCATCTAGAGAAAAAATAGGTTTTTTACTGTTGAAGACAAGATCATTGAGGCAAGTAAGCACCTCGTCAAACCAGTTGATCCAGTTGTCTCTGATCGGCTTACAATTCATTTCATCCGTGATCAGGACTTCCTTTCCGTTGATATCAAGCGCAATCGATACGGGACCGAGCAGGAGGACAGCATTAAGCGACAAAAGGTTATAATGCTCGGCAAGCGTCCTACGGGAAGTAGACGATATGTCGTAATTAAGCGTCATCTTTGAATGCCCTTGGATGACAGCTGATATTCCGTTCGACGTGAAGGTAGCACGGGATCGGTCGAATGGAAGACCTGGCAGATTAAATGATCGAAACTGTCCTTCGAAAGCAGCACTACGTCCGTTTGTTCCTTGCACACGAATGCATGCTGACCGTGGAGAAGTTTTAAAATTAAAGGAGAGAGGTTTTCCATCGAAGATCGGCGTACGTGCTGGAATTCCGAAACGCTTGTCGCTAAAGCACACGTATTCGACTTCAAAGCTTGCGGGCAATCCAGCTGTGTGGTCGATGAACGGCTGAATCTGATTTAGGGCAAGAGTGAATATACCACTAACCGACGATTTCTCATAACCAAGCGTCGCATTCAGTTTCGCTTTCTGGACCGCATACTCTGTACCGGAGCCAGCCGACCGGAGGCGGAGCGCTTCGATCGGGTCGGATGTACGGTCTTTGGGACGGAAGCTAATTGGTATTCGGATTTTGTGTGTATTAAAAATACTATCCCGATCAGCCTCACGAGCTTTTCTAAGGGTTTGCGTCATGAGTTCTGCATCAAATTCTCGAACATAATATTCGATCAAGCCAGTGTCTTTTTTACAGTGCATAAGAAGGATAAAACAGGGATCTGGTTCACGGCAGAACCTGAGTGCATTAGATAGTTTCAACTCTATGCGTGGACTTCCGCTTGTTTTTGACTTGATCTGTACACGACAGGTTGTGCTGCCACGCTGGTGGTCAAGCGGAACATCAAGTTTAACAGTATCGTCGAACTCTACGATGTAATCCCAGCCCGCACGATCTTGCGTTGACTTGTTGCGGATCACGTTTTGGGCGTCGCATAGAGCGGCGAATTGGCTCTCTGCCCAGTCGGGAAAATTTTTGATGGGGCGTAAGGACATTGGTTCTCTAATTAGAATTTTACTCTATTATGCGCGAGGCAAGGTACAATTCAATATGGCGAAGCATCAGACAATTAAGTCGTCAGACCAGTAGCATCCTTTTCGTGATCTCATTTTTCTGAAATTGCAAGACGTTCCAGCAGCAAGCCTCCGAACTCGCGTTAAGGACATGTTTTTATTTTACCACTTGATCACAGACGGTCTGCTTTCCCCCTCCAAACCGGCTACCTGTTCAGTGATACAGGAGCAGATAGTCGGCAGTCGCCTATTTGATCTTGTTCCAGGCTTTCAGAAACCTGACGCCGTTTGATGAACTGTTTCCTAAGCTGACGGGGATCGCGAGCAGACTAACTACTTTCGGGATGATATACGTGAGAATCTACGGTTCATGAGTCTGCCAACTGCTGAGGTGAATGTGTCTTTGAATCGACATATGTAGTTTACAGACTTCTTCAATAGCTAGATCATTGCTCGGACTTTTTGGATACTACGGCGCATAAATTTGTACTTTCGTCCATTAAGGCCGTTGCGCGTCCGAGATGCCCACAGCTTCTTCATGCGATATTGCGTTTTAAAGAATTGGAACACTCAGTATGCAACTTTTTCCAGTGACTTACCTACCGCTCCTAACTTCTGTGATCAGTCTCATCACGACTCTGGCTGTGGCATTGATAGGCTTCAGATTCTCCCGTTCAATGGAATCCGGGAAGGTCAGGGCCGCATATTTGAATTACGCGCTGCAAAAAATCATGGACGAATACGTAAATTATAATCCGATTATAGATCTAAGCAAAGCGGATAGCGCAGATTACCTCCGACTTATTGAAGAGCGCTTCAGCGATTGTAGATCTTCTATCCTACGAGTGTCCCCTCTCATTTCTCAAAGCGCACTGGAGCTCTTACTGGACATTGAAAAAGAATATTCGAGCATAATTAGACTTCAACACAATGCCAAACTGCGCGGCGCCAAGCCTGAACCAGTTTCGCCTGATCACTACGCACAATTACTCACAAACTATATTAACTTTGGTCACGAACTTCTGAAAAAACAGGTCGAGACACTTCGTGTTCGACTTGAAGAAGGTATCCTATAAATAATGTAAAAATCTGGATTTTGTGCAAATCAGATGAATCGACCTCGACACCACATGATGCGTTATGAAGCGAAATGTTATTGTTGACTTGTCAGGCTAGCGACTTCGTGTCCGCTTTCTTGGTCGCCTGCCCCCATACCAGACCTTCCGTTTCCCCCCATTGCTGCCTTTTCTGAACGATTTTTTCAGAAGGAGAAGCGGCGCTTGATGGAAGCACTTTTGGCTCAGAAAATTGGGATATCATTCTCGCCGGTTTCTATCCCTCGCTGGCGGTTTCAGAACTGTGAGTTATCATTAAAGGAGAAAGTGATTCGTGGGTGTCACGGATCTGGCCATCGCAGAGGGTCATCATGTCACGACACGCTAAACGCTTGCCTCAACCGGATCGTCTGGAACAGACATCCGGCTCGCAGCGTATCTCCGCCTATGTCAGGCGGGGATTGATGCGGTATCAAGAGGCAGCGGATTATCTTGGGATCGCCAAGGGAACGCTGGCCAACTGGGTCTCGCTACGGATTGGCCCACGGTCCGTCAAGATCGGCAGCATGCGGCTGTTTCGCCAGGAAGATCTCGATCTCTTTATTGAAGAAAAGCTTTTTGAAACCGAACGGTTTGAAAAGCGTCGCCGCCGTCAGCGCGGACGGGGCGCACTGGTACTGAGCTGCCCGCATCCTGATCTGTTTCTCTTCTCCGTGATGGCGCTGGCGTTGGCAGCCTTCCTCTTCACCCGTGTTATCGGCTTCCAGTAAAACGCGCTCTGGTTACCTTTGATTATCCTGGCTGGCAGTTAGCGTGTCTTGTCCGCAATATCTCCTGGCACAGGCTGATAGTAGCGGTTAAGTGACTTCAGATCGCGATGGCCAGTGACTCGGGTCAGTTCAATCGGGTTCAGATAGCGGGCCAGGCGCGATGTTGCTTCGTGGCGCAAGTCATGAAAGGTCAGGTCCTGAATTCCGGCCTGCCGGGTCATGCGACCAAACAGGACAGAAAAGATTTTTCTCTCCCCCACCGAAAAGACAAAGTCTTTTCGGTCTGGTACCGTTTCCATGGTGGCCCGCTTTTCCATCAGGACACGTTGTGCGCCCTTGGTCATGGGGCGGATCTCGGGACCGAGCTCTTCTCTATGCCGGTCACTCTTCACACGGGCGAGGGAAATGGTCTGCCTGCGGAAGTCGATATCCTGCCAGCGCAGACTGAGGGATTCCCCCAGACGGCAGCCTTGCTCGATTGACCACCTGATGAGCCACACCACATCAGGG
Source organism: Acetobacter sp. DmW_136 (assembly GCF_008690365.1). NCBI lineage: Bacteria > Pseudomonadati > Pseudomonadota > Alphaproteobacteria > Acetobacterales > Acetobacteraceae > Acetobacter > Acetobacter sp. DmW_136. The sequence continues at coordinate 747 of NZ_VHON01000002.1, read as the reverse complement.
TAATGCCTGAAAACCCCGTCGGGCCGAGAAGCAGCTCGCAGAAGTTCATCTTCTTCGCCGTCCTTTAATCTCCGGTTTCTCTTGCGATCCGCGCCCTCGGGTCGTTTGGTCCGTTTGGCGGAAGCATGATTGAGGATGGTCGTGTCCCATTCCGAGTTGGCGTATTCGATGATGGCCGCAATCATGTTCAGGCGTTTGACGACGGTTCCCTTGGCCAGTCCCGCTGCCAGCATGGTGTCACGAAAGTCCCGGACATCGCCATTGGTCCATTTGTCGATTTTCAATGAGGCAATGTCGGAACTAAGAAGGGCTGGAAGATGGCCCATACGATCGGCATCGCGTTCTGTCATGCGCTCCCGGCCGAAGCGCTCAAAGAGTTCACCAAAAGTGATCTGGTTTCTCTTGCGTGTGGGTGGCTCAAGTTGGCCCACATGCGCCTTGGCCCGTACGTCCTGAAGCCAGCGGCGGGCGAGGCTGGCTGACGCAAAGGTTTCGCGGTGACGTTTGCCGTTCACCATCTTGCGGGCCTGATACTGGCCGGGGCCACGATACCAGACGCCCTTGGGCAACGGCTTCCCTGTCACAGGGTCCTTGAGGGTCTCTTTTGGTGGTTTGGTCATCGTTATTCGATCCTCTCCCAGTTTGGCTCGGGATTGGCTCAAAAATCAACGATTTTCAGATTAACCTGCTGCAAGTCCTTGAAAAACTTGGCGTCCCGTACGGGATTCGAACCCGTGTTGCCGCCGT
>NZ_VHON01000029.1:0-19017 GCF_008690365.1 Acetobacter sp. DmW_136 | reverse complement strand
TGGGGTCACGACACGAAAGTGTACTTTACGTACGCTTAGAGTGAACCCAACAAGAACGTTGAGGCTGTTCTGCTGAGAGTTCGATAGACAGTTGGCCGAGAAATAGAAAACAGTTCTGAAAGATCGCTGATGGAGTAATCGCCGGTATCATACATCCGGCGAAGCTCTTTTTGCTGACGTTCAGAAAGCTTGGGTTTCTTTCCGCGTAGTTTACCTTTGTCGCGTGCAACGGCCATCCCTTCACGAGTACGCATCCGGATCAGATCGGCTTCAAACTCCGCGAAAGTCGCAAGGATGTTGAAGAACAACTTGCCCATTGGATCAGACGGATCGTGAATACTGTTCCCAAGTTGAAGCTTCACGCCACGGGATGCCAGGCTGTCGCCAATAAGCCGTGCATCAGGGACAGAGCGGGCCAGTCGATCAAGCTTTGGTACGACCAAAGTATCGCCACTACGAACAGCCGCCAGTGCCTGGTCAAGGCCGGCCCTTTCCCGGTTCGTGCCGGTGAAGCCCTTGTCGGTGTAAATACGATCGGCAGAAACACCGAGTTTGAGCAGTTCCTGATGCTGGGCCGCGAGATCCTGTTTGTCCGTCGAGCAGCGGGCGTAGCCGACCAATATATGTGTCATACGAGAGAATGTAACGTATATGGCCCCATCACTGCAAAAAATATGGTACTATCTTTATGAGACTCAGCACACGGCTGTATTCCATGACGTGTTGCACTTGTCCGGGACAGTCCGTCCAACGATCCCCTTCCGGACACATGAAGGAGACATCCGATCATGGCGCGGCGCCGTCTTCTGACCCGTGAAGCTCTCGCCCGACATTACGAGCCTTCTGTCGATGATCGCGAGATCACGAGACATTTTACACTCAGCCAGGATGACTTCGATCTGATCGCAACCCGCCGCGGAGAAACCTCCCGATTGGGTTTTGCGATGGTCATGCTCTACATGCGCTGGCCGGGACGGGTGCTGGAATCTGGTGAAACACTACCGGCTCCCATTCTGTCATTTGTTGCGCGGCAGCTCGACCTGTCCCCTGGGCTCTGGTCCCATTACGGACGTCGTGACGAAACCCGTCGATCCCATCTGACCCACCTGATGAAGCGTTATGGCTACCGAACCTTCGATCGGTCGGCATTTCATGACATGACCGGTTTCGCGATGCCAATTGCACATCATGTGACCCAGCCATCCCGCATGGCTGCGATCCTGATTGACGAGATGCGTCGCCGAAGCATTCTCCTGCCGTCGGTCACTGTCATTGAAGCCTTGGTGCGCCGTGCTCGCCAGCAGGCCGATCACCTTGTCCATGACGTCCTTGCAGGGGATCTGCCGCCGGAAACCCGTTGTCGTTTGGACAAAATGCTGGAGCGTCGTGGCGATCGCAGTGCCTCCTCGCTCTCGTGGCTGCGTAACCCGCCCCTGTCACCAGCCGCGCGCAATATCCTGCGATTGCTGGAACGCCTGGAGTATGTACGATCCCTGAACCTCGACAGTGCTCGCGCCACGACCATACCGCGTGTGGCCTTTGACCGTTTGAGCGAAGAAGCTGCCCGGATTACGCCCCAGCATCTGGCCGAGCTTCGGTCATCCCGTCGTTACGCCATTCTGGTGGCAGCCGGGGTCCGACTTGAGGAGGTTCTAACCGACGCGACCCTCACAATGATGGACAAACTCCTCGGAAGCATGATGCGCCGTGCCGAGCACCGGATCCGTGACAAAGCGATTGTCACCATGCGATCGTTGCAGGCCCAGCTTCGTCTGCTGACAACCTCCTGCCGTCATCTGATTGAGGCGCGTGATCAGGGTGTTGATTCACTGTCTGCCATTACGGGAATTGACTGGCCCCGCCTCCAGGACGCCATCGGCAGGGCTGAAACCCTGACAGCTCCAGAGACCATTGATCGCACGGCCGAACTGATCAACCGGCATCGCTCTCTTCGTCCTGCCATTGGTCCATTCCTGAACGCGTTCCAGTTTCAGGGTGGTCGCACGGTACAGGGATTACTGAAGGCGGTGCAGATCATTGGAGACCTCTATCGGACCGGTAAACGCCGCTTGCCTGACTCCTGTCCGATCCGTTTCATTCCGCCTTCCTGGCTCAGCTTTGTCAGGCCAGAGGGAACAGTCATACGACAGGCTTACGAACTCTGTGTTCTGACCCAGCTGCGCGAGCGTCTGCGTGCCGGAGACATCTGGGTAACGGAAAGTCGCCAATACCGCGCATTCGACACCTACCTTCTTCCGGAAGCCACGTTTGCAGCGATGCGCGCGCAAGGACCGTTGCCTCTGGCGATCAATGCTACGGCTGACACGTTCCTTTCTCAACGGCGTGCAGTTCTGGAAACCGCGCTGAACCGGGTGACGGCTCTTGCCAGGAAGGGCGAGTTGTCACAGGTCCGGCTTGATGCACATGGTCTTGTGATTTCGCCTCTGAAAGCAATTACACCCCCTGCTGTGGAAGAGTTGAGGCGGGCGGCTTACGACCGGCTGCCACGGATCAAGATTACTGATCTTCTGCTGGAAGTGGACCGCTGGATCAGCTTCACCGACTGCTTTACCCATCGCCGTTCCAGCCGTGTCGCGGATGACAAAAACGCCCTGCTGACGGTGATCCTGGCGGATGGGATTAATCTTGGTCTGACACGCATGGCCGACACCTGTCAGGGTGCCACCCTGCGCCAGTTGGCGCATCTGCATGACTGGCATATCAGCGAGGCCGGATACGCCGAAGCCCTTGGCCGTATGGTTGCAGCCCATCGTGGGCTGCCCCTGGCGTCACTCTGGGGAGACGGCACATCGTCCTCAAGTGATGGTCAATTGTTTCATGCAGGTGGCAGAGGCGCTGCGATCAGCGATATCAATGCGCGCAATGGCAGTGAACCGGGCGTCAGTTTCTACACCCACATCTCCGATCAGTATGATCCGTTTTCGACCCGGGTGATTGCTGCGACGGCCGGTGAAGCGCCCTATGTTCTGGATGGACTGCTTTATCATGCTAACGGACTTTCCATTGAAGAGCATTATACAGATACGGGTGGGGCATCGGATCATGTTTTCGGGCTGATGCCCTTCTTTGGTTATCGATTTGCGCCCAGGATACGGGATCTGAAAGAGCGGAAACTTCACCTTTTTCCGGGACAACACCCGGGCGAACTTCTGGGTGGGATGGCCGGTGACCTGATCAATACCAACCATATTGTGGAACACTGGGACGACCTGCTGCGTCTCGTCACATCTATTCGGAGTGGAACCGTGACCGCTTCGGCCATGCTGCGCAAACTCGGATCTTACCCCCGTCAGAATGGTCTGGCTGTGGCTTTGCGCGAAGTCGGCCGGATCGAACGGTCAATTTTTATGCTCGACTGGATACAGGATCTGGATTTGCGCAGACGAACCCAGGCTGGACTCAATAAGGGAGAAGCCCGGAATGCGCTGGCTCGGGCGCTCTTCTTCAATCAGCTTGGCGAACTGCGGGATCGGCGTTTTGAAAATCAGGCCTATCGGGCGTCAGGTCTGAACCTGCTGGTGGCAGCGGTCATCCTATGGAATACGCGCTATCTTCAGTCTGCCATCACGACGCTCGGTATTTCAGATGACCTGGCCCAGCATATCGCACCCCTCGGCTGGGAGCATATTTCTCTGACAGGCGACTATCGCTGGAATGTCGATGAGCAGCCCGAAGCTGGCGCGTTACGACCGCTTCGGGTACCTGCATCCCTACTTGTTGCGTGAACCTCAATGTGGCCAGTTCTACAGGTGTTCACTCCAAGCGTACGTAAAATACACTTTCGTGTCGTGATCCCGTAATGGAACAGAAATCTACGGGCGTCACAATACGCGCTCTCTGGAAACGCCCCTTCTCCAGAATGGTTTTCTGATAAAATCAATCGTCATCAATGGATGTGGAATCTGAATGCCCGGTTCGTTTCACGGGCAGCAAAGCGTATGACCGATACGGACGCCCTGGTCTTGCTCAATGAGGCGGTCAATCTGGAAATAGCAGAAACGGCTGCCAATCTTCTACAGGACGGTGTGCCAGAAAAAATCGTCGCTGATTTCGTTATGGCTTACAGTCAGACACAACGAGCAGAATTGCTTGATAATGTCTGCGATTACGCATGGCGGATTTCTGCTCCTGTCGCTGCCACGAAACACGAGGCGATGAAGACATGACCATGACGAATCTTTCCGACGAACGGGCTGCCAAAAGGGCTGCAATCCGCAAGGTACGCAACAGTACGAAACCCGCAGTCCCGGCCGATCAGGTCCTTGCTCTTCTGGACGCCGATCTGGCCCCGGATTCAAGCCGCCATTGACGCCCTCCCTACGCCTCGTCCCATGGATTGATGAGGGTAATACCGCAATTGAGGAAATCGCGTGTATTCCGTGTCGCAAGGGATGCGCCACGGGACTGCGTGATGGCCGCGATCTGTGCATCAAACTGACTGATGGGTTCTCCGGCCTGCCGGCGTCGGGAGGCGATCTCAGCATAAACACGGGCCGCCTCTCCGTCGAAAGGCAGGATACGGCCGGAGAAATCCTCTTCGAACATGGCACGGGCGGCTGCGATCAGCAGATCCCGACGTCGTCCTTCCGGCAGCAGCGCCAGCCCATACAGGATCTCGGCCTGGGTAATGGCCGTGATAAAGAGGGTCATCATGGACTGACGGGACATCCAGGCCAGCACCGCCCCGTCAGGCCCGGAGCGCATCAGTTCGGAGAGGATGTTGGTGTCGAGAACGATCACATCCCGAAATCCACGTCCCTGATGGCCTCACGGGACACGGAAGGCAGATCCACCCCTCCCAGCTTGGCAAAACGCTGATGGATGACCTGACCGGCATCCATCCCCTGCGATACTTCAGCGAAAAGAGCGGAGCGCAGGATATCGCGTACCTCTTCTTCCATGGAACGCCCATGCTGCGCCGCGCGCAGACGAAGCCGCTGTTTGAGACTGTCATCGATATTGCGGATGGTCATAACGGCCATGGGAACCTCCATTAAGCAATGACAGCATTGTAGTCATTGAGTGCGCGGTTTGCAATCATCAGCTCAGATTGGGGTATTTGAGGGAAGATACGAAATCCCGCACCAAGCTGAAAACGGAAGCGCAGGTCCAAACAGGCCTGAAAATCCAGACGGAAACAGAACGCGGGAACGATCTCTCATTCCCGCGCTAAAGGTTACCAGTAATATTCGTGGGGTCGCCGGGTTCCGGTATACGGAAAGACGGCCTCGATAGGATCAAGGTCGCCCTTGATGATCAGGCGGGCAACATGCCTGTCATGATAACGGCCAGGGCGGATATCGTGCAGATGGCTGTACCAGTTGGGGGATTCAGAGGCTTCACGTGAGCCTCCATAACCACAGCGATCTGGCCGATTGGCCCAGCGATGATCACGACCGTGTTTGCGGCTGTGATGATAGGTGCGAGACATGGGAGCTTCCCCTCCATGACGCGCGGAGTGATTTCCGAGCGTACCTACATCGTCCGATCTCCTCTGTTCTGGTCGGAATAAGCTTTACCGCATCTGTGCGACATCGGTTTCCAGCAGCATCCGGACATAGCGTGTGTAAGGGATGCCCTTTGCCTTAGCCCTGGCTTTCACGGCGTCCAGCAGGGACGCTGGCAGGCGCATGTTGAGGGCATCTGCCTTGGGTTCGATCTCAAAGCGCATGGGTTTGAAACTGGACAGATCATATTGGGTCAGATCGGCGGTCGCGACGAAATCCTCGGCCGCTTCGTCACTGTGCAGCGAGGGCATGGACCTGTTTTTGCTGCTCATAGTGGTCGATATCCTTCAAACGGCTTCGATCGGGCCAGGATAAGCCTTTACCAGCGGATCATGGGTCAGCAGAAGCAATCCTTCCACCATGGCCTGAGCTACCAAGATACGGTCAAAAGGATCCCGATGCACATCTGGCAGGTGTCTCACGGCCAGGGCATGCTGGCTGGTGATCGGTAACTCCTCATAACCGTTTTCAATCAGACCGCGTCGCAGCAGATGAGGATCGACCTGGAAGTCTGCACGGCCCAGCCCGGTCTTAATGGTGATCTCCCAGAGACTGGCAGCACTGAAGACCAGAACATTGTCCTGATCTTCCATCAGGGTTTTCGCCCGGGCTGACAGCTTGTCAGGCTCTCCGGCTGCCCAAAGCAGCAGATGGGTATCCAGAAGGAGCCTCATGCCGGACCGTCGAACAGAGACACAATATCGTCCTGTCCCATGCGATCAAAATCTTCGGGCACCCGGATTTTTCCAGCAAGAAACCCCAGACGCCGTTGCTGTAACTCTTCAGGAGCCGTAATCGGGCTGACCCGCACCATCGGTCGGCCAGCTTTGGCAATGATGAAGCTTTCCCCTTTCATGGCCGCGTCAATCAGCCGGGACAGATGGGTCTTGGCTTCGTGGATGTTAACTGTGCGCATAGCGAAAGCCCCTGAGTTTACCCAATAAAGACTTAGTCATATTAGTCTGGTCTATCAAGGCAAATATCGCCAGGACCACCTCAGGAAACGAAAAAAGCATGCCCATCGCGTTCCTCGCTACCGTCATACCCTTTCGGATGCGACATTGGCGGCGAGGAACATCACATAGCCCAGTTCGTCCATCTGACCTGCCGCCAGTGAGAGAACCGCATTTGCTGCATCTTCCTGGGCTGCCGTGAAACGATAGCCGTTCAGTTCCAGAAACAGCACACCGAGTACAAAGCCCGTACGCTTGTTCCCATCGATGAAAGGATGGTTTTTGACGACACTTGCCGTATAGACGGCCGCCAGATGCACTGGATCCAGCGGATCTGCATAGGCCGCATGCTGCTGTGGCCGGGCAAGTGCGGATTTCAGAAGACCTGCATCCCGTACGCCGGAAGCGCCCCCATGCAGCCCCAACAGCCGGTCATGCAGGATCAGGGCTTCGCGTTCGTCTATCCAGACGAAGACTGTCATTGCGCCAGAACATGCAGCGTATCACGGTAGCGCCGCATAATATCCTCAGCCTTTGTCATTTTGGTTTCGAAATCAGGATCATAGGGTACGAGCCGATAGCCGCCGTCTGGTGCTTCGGTCAGATACAGGGGCGCGCCGTCCTGGGTGTTCAGCCGTGAAATCACTTCCTTGGGCAGCACGACCCCGAGTGAGTTTCCGAACTTTCGCACTTTCAGCTCGACCATAGTGAATCCCCCTAATGTTATTACTAATGTAATAACATTAGGGGGATTCAGCAACCACTATGCTCACCGGCCTGTCTAGCTCACAGTGATCAGCAGTCTTTCTTACGCGACGTTTCTGGGCCGACCGCCTTTCGTGCCATTCCGACGTGCGGCTGCCGCCTTTGCGGGACTGGCGGATGATCCGCCCACACGTCCCATCTGTGCTGCCATCCAGCTTCGGGAACCATAGATACCGTGGATGAGGCCTTCGACCAGAACATCAGCATCAAGACGGGGCCAGTGAAGGCCATTACCCAGCGGTGTGATCTCGATCTCAGCCAGATCATTCAGGGAAGCCCCTTGTAAATCCTGTAGCAGATCCACAGGCACGCTCATTTCAACACCGTTGGAGAGCGTGACATGAAGGGCGCGGCGCGCACGGATCAACCGTGCGGAGACCGCATGAGGAACCGTCGCTCTATGGAGCGCGTCTGCTTCACGAGCGGCCTGATAGTTCATGTCATTCGCCATGTATCTTCTCCCATGCTTCCGCCAACATCTCAGTGTGGTCCTGCACGATGACAAGGGCTTCCTGTATAACCTTATCCTTCATGCCACCTGCCCGTATCAGGCGGGCTTTCCTGCCAATTTCAATTACCGCTTCCCCATCCGCGCTTATGACGTGAACGTGCATTGGCACATGATCTGCCGTGTAAATCACGACACGAAATCCATTGATGCGTAGAAGCGTCGGCATAATTCACTATATCCCTAACGCTTGGGTTTTTCAATCAGAACTATCCCGCCAAAAGTCAGAAGGAGGGTATCTGGACGGTCAGACAGAAATGGACAGCCCATTAACTTCTGACAAAGCCAGCAGAGCGCCATAGGAGGCCGCACAAAGCGTAATGCCCGTTATCGCCCACCCCCAAAACTAGCCACTACACATGGTAACGCCTGTAAGGCCATCCTGTGGCGTCTGGCGAGCATGCTGCAACACGTGAGTTGCTGAATGATCGTCTGAACACCGGTGCGTCTTGAGCAGATTACGATTTTACCCGGGTTTTCTGGCGTTGCAGGCGTCGGGCGAGCGCGGAGCGGGAGCCCCGTAGGGCGCCAGAGGCGCCGACGCGGGAGAGGGAGGTGCTGGTGGAGAGACGATGCATTGCATCGTCAGATTATGATTTCGCGCCGTAGGCGTGTCCGTTGAGCGCAGCCCAGAAAGGGCGAGCATGGGGATGCCGGGTGGGAGATCGTGCGAAGCGCGATCGGGGCGGCCTATGGCCGCGAGCCGGCGGGGGCGTAGCCCCCAAGAGGCGGTGTTTGGGTTCAATTTGGCTGGAAATTTTTGGGGTTTGTGAGTTATCCACAGATTAGATGGTCGAAGATGGTGTTAAATAGGTGTTAGATTCTGTGTTAAGCGATTCTAGCATCCATTTAATACATTGATATAAAAACGGAATTTCTGGATTTTTCCCCAGTTTGGTATTTAAAACCCCGAATCTTGGTATTTAAAACCCCGAATCTTGGTATTTAAAACCCCGAATCTCGGTTTTGGTATTTAAAACCCCGAATCACTTGACGCTGGTATGTAAAACCCCGAACTTGAGGTATGGTATCTGAAACCCCGAATCTGCCTGTTGTCCATGAGGCCCTCCTGCCGGAGCGTCATCCTCAGCATGACTTATTCATCTGCGACGTGGCAGATGCCGTGCTTAAAGACGTGATGCCGCAAATGGAGCATCCGTTTTATTCCTTGTCTAAAAAACCCGAGACTTCCGTTCGTCGCTATGAACATAATGGGCAATGGCTGGAAATCACGCCAAGCGTGAAGGGCCTTGCTACAATCTACGATAAAGATATTCTGATCTACTGTATTTCGCAGATCATGGCGAAAATAAAGGCCGGGGAAAAAGTATCGCAACGGGTGCGGATCAGCAGCCGTGACTTACTCATCTTCACCAATCGCGGCACGGCAGGTAAGGATTACAAAGCCCTTATCGAAGCCCTCGACCGCCTTGAAGGCACACGTATCCGCACTAACATTGTCACAGGCGACGAAGAACAGGTGGACGGTTTTGGCCTGATCGACGCTTCATCCATCCGCCGCAAACTTGGCCTCGACGGCCGCCTATTGCATTGCGAGATCAAGCTATCGGATTGGGTCTTTAACGCAATTAAGAGCAATGATGTTCTGACACTGCATCGTGATTATTTCCGGCTGCGCAAACCGCTGGAACGACGCGTTTATGAACTCGCCCGCAAACATTGCGGTCAGCAAGCGACATGGAAAGCCTCTCTTGAGATCCTACTGAAAAAATCAGGCTCTCAAAGCCCAGAAAAATTGTTCCGACAGATGATAAAGAACCTCGCTGCAAGCGATCATCTACCGGATTACCGTGTCGAATTCGATCCTCAGAAAGACATGGTAACATTCATCAATCGCGGCACAATGAAAGCTGCCGAGCCAGTAGCCGAGGCTTGGATGGGTGCGCTTGATCCTGATATTTACGGGGACGCTCGGAACATCGCACCAGGGTGGGATGTGCATCATCTCGAAAGAGAATGGCGCATGTGGCTGGGTGATAACGAGATCGCTCCGAAGAACCCTGAGCGGCATTTCATCAAATTCTGCGAGACGTGGTTTGCTAAGCGTGGTCAACCCTGATTGTACAAATATACAAGCATAATCTATCTAAATAGATAGTCAGCGCTCTCCAAAAGGATGACGACCGTGCTTACGCATCAAATCATCAATGGCCTCCCCGATCAAACCCTGAATAGTTGTATCAGTATCAAGCGCAAGTTGATGTAGTCCTTTGCTAACTGCTGGGGAAAAATACCCCACCACAGCCCGCTTACCTTCTCTCGGATTACGTGGACGGGCTTTCTCTACCACCATTTGCGCTGCCGGTTCCACAACCGATGGCGCGACCGTCTTTTTGAGACCAGCAAACCGACTCATGCCGTATGTCCTTAACTTAGAAAATTGCTAACGCGTTTTTGTGTCATCTTGTTTGTGTGATGGCATGTTAACTTGATCACACACCCAATTCCACAACAGTGCTATATCAGCAGCAGCCTTGCTTTCCGGCTCCGCTTCCTGCGCAGTACGACCGGAACCAACGCTATGATGAAAAACTGCACGCTCAGGCAAAACAACAGGAGCAACAGGGATACCAAACTGCGCCACAACCTCGGCCGCCTCCTTATAAACTTGGGGCGCACGAGGAGGACCCGCAGTAAAAATCACGAAGGCAGGCTTGCCACTGGCTCGCACAAGTTCCGCCGTTGTTCTAACAGCGTCCATATCGAAAGCACGTGGTCTGCATGGAATTAACAAGAAATCAGCGACACGACACGCCTCACGCGCCATAATATCGGCATGTGGGGGAGTATCTATTATCGATAGTTCTGCGCCCAGTTCGGACGCTTGTTCCAGCTTTCTTGATAACAAGGCGTGAGCCGCACAATCCACCACATCAGGCTCGACATCCCCCCGCCATGCTTTCCATGAACTTGCAGTCGCTTGGGGATCGGTATCAAGGATCAGAGAAACGTATCCAGCGGCACTGGCACTAGTAGCCAAGTGTAGGGCAAGCGTCGTCTTCCCAGCGCCTCCCTTCTGACTAATGATCGCGATTGTTTTCATGCCACCATGTTTCCGTGTTAACACATTAACTAATTACCATGTTATTTTGATAACTCAATATCTTCCTCAAAAAAATTGACGATCTAATTGAACCCAATATTCCGCATGTCTCATACCGATGCCATTAGCACCCATATAATGCTATCATGTTTTTGTGTTAACATATAAACACGATGACGTGTTATCTTTCCCTTTGCACAATGGCAGCAACAGTGTTCTTGCTGATTCCCAGATCGCGGGCGATCCACCGATAACTCCGCTTTTCAGCCACCAGCGCCAGAACCTTCGGAGCCAGACGGTCAGACTTCGGCCGCTCTCCTTTCTGTCGGCCGAGAACCTTCCCACGCGCCCTGGCAGCGGCCAGACCGGACTTCACCCGCTCGCTGATCAGATCCCGCTCGAACTCCGCAATCCCGGCCAGAACCGTCGCCAGCATCCGTCCATGCGGCGTCGCTAAGTCAAACGTCATCCCCGTTATGGCGATCAGGGAAACACGATAGCTCTCCAGTTCCTGAAGCGTGGAGATGAGATCAATGGTCGAGCGCCCCCAGCGGGACAGCTCCGTCACCAGAATGGCGTCAATTTCACGGGCCTGGGCCAGTGCCATGACCTTTCGACGCTCGGCCCGATCCACCCGGATACCAGAGCCGGTCTCCATGAAAACGCCCAGCACTTCATAGCCCGCGCGTTCGGCAAACCGCGTCAGCTCGTCCTTCTGGCGCGCGCAGGACTGATCGGCCGTGGAAACCCGGCAATAGATGACCGCGCGCTGTCCCATTTGAACCCTCCCGGAAAAACCACCATGCAACCCTTGATACACCGTGGCTCCGGTCTGTCCCAATTAGACTATAGTCTATTTGGTACAGGCTTTTTCCGTTCATTCCGAAAAATAAAAAGCTCAGTCTTCGTTTGTGAGTTGTTTGCGACAGCGATGGCTATCTGCTCCCGTTACAATCCGTGAAACCGTTCCAGCGCTAATTCCATAACTTTGGGCAATCACCTTCAGTGTTTCTCCGTTTTGACGCCGACGTATTATTTCATGCCGCTGTGCTTGTGTAATCACCGCAGGACGGCCCATTTTCACACCTCGCCGCGTTGCACGTAATCGCCCTTCCGCAGTGCGCGTTCTGATCAAGTCCCGCTCAACATCAGCAAGACCACCCAATACAGCCAGCATCAGACGACCAGTGCTTGTCATGGTATCAGCCCACGGTTCCGCTATGGAGCAGAACTGTGCTCCTTTCTGGGTGATTTCCTTAACGATTCCAAACAGATCAAACGTGCTCCGCGCCAGACGATCAATGCGGGTGACAACAACAATCTCGCCTTTTGACAGACCTTTCAGGAGTTTCTGAAGTTGGATGCGCTCTGCATCAGCACCACTGGCTTTTTCGCGGAATATTTTAGTGCAGCCATAATCTTGTAGGGCTTGAAGTTGCACATCCAGTGTCTGACCAATTGTGCTGACGCGGGCATATCCAATTTTACGAGACACTGTTTTGCCATCCTGAAGCGACGATGGCAGAGACTTAACCAAGAATACAAATTTACGCAATTCCTGATTTGCGCAAATGCCATTGTTGGCTAGTTTTAAGAAAACACTCTCAAACTAAAGTTTATAACATCAAAACAAAAATACAAGAGGAAAGTAATTATTGTCAGAAAAATCCTGTCCACAAGTATTTGCGCAAATCAGGATATATAATGTCTTCTTTACCTAACGATGTAGCAAGCGGTTCTGGCACTCAAAAAGATCCGTATGTTCTGCAAAACAATTCAGGTACGGTAACTCTGGAATCCGGAAAATTTTATATTCTGGAAAATGGAACCACTATCGGAACCAAAAAAGGCAATAACACAAACGACTCTGGCATTGGAACAACTGCTTCCACTGGTGGTATTGTTGTAAATGGCGCCAGCCTTGAAGTGCAGGGTAGCGCACAAATTAACGGTACATTGGACATCAGTAAGGCTGGCTCCAGTGTCATGATGGACACCCCGAGCAGTTGGGTTGAGCAGACAAATCTTCCAGACCATAGTTCTGTTGGTGGCGAAACATTTGGTTATCCAGCTTTACAGAATGCAGTTGTCAGCGGATTACTCAATAACGATGGCACACCCAACTCCAATACATCTTTGATTCTGAACGGCATTCCCGGAAAATTTGGCGGAAATTCCGGGAAAATTGGAATTGTCGGTCAAGTTTCAGGTGTTACGGGGTCACATCTTATAATTGAGTCTGCAAGCTCCAGTAACCCCATTCCCGAAGGTGGGGCTAGACCAAGCGAAGCACCGGGGGTTCACTATGGTGTCAACGTTTTAGTCCCCAAGCAGTACGCAAGTACTACGGGCAGTGACGGTCTAGATTACGATAATGTCATTTTATCGTATACAGAATTGGCCGATGGCAGTTATAAGATTGACGGCGGCACCACATCCTATACCTGCTTCCTGTCTGGCAGCATGATCCGCACGCCAGAAGGTGATGTGGCCGTTGAAAACATCAAAATTGGTGATGAAGTTGTTACTTTCGACTGGAAGAACAACAGGGAAGTAACTCAGCCGGTCGTCTGGGTCGGTAAATCGCATGCCTTCGCATATGCAAATATGCCAGATGATGAAGCAGGATACCCTGTCCGGGTTCAGAAAAACGCTATTGCAGAAGGCGTACCCTATAAAGACATGCTGATTACACCAGAGCATTGCCTGTTCTTTGAAGGCAAATTTGTACCTGCGCGTATGCTGGTCAATGGTGTTTCCATTGTCTACGACAAGTCCATCACTTCTTATGAATACTATCACATAGAAACAGAGCAGCATTCTGTTATCACTGCCGATGGCATGTTGACAGAAAGCTATCTGGATACAGGCAACCGTTCCTCTTTCCGTCAGGAAGGTAAGGTTGCAAGTTTGCGCAATATCGCAAAAAGCTGGGAGAGTGATGCCGGGGCACCTCTGTGTGTAGACCGCGCATTTGTTGAGCCCCTGTTCCGTAAACTGGAAGCACGAAACAAAGATCTTGCCAGTTCTCAGGCTTCAGTGGATCTCACGCAGGATCCTGATGTGCACCTCGTTACGGAAAGTGGTGCTGTTATCCGTCCTATCCGGCATGATGGGCCGTGTTACAGCTTTATGTTGCCAGCCAATATTGCTTCTGTGCGCATTGTTTCTCGTGCCAGCAGGGCCGCTGATGTGATTGGGCCATTCGTGGATGATCGGCGCATGATGGGTGTAGCTGTTGCGGATGTGTATTTTGTCACCGCCAAGCATCAGGAAGCTGTAACGGCTCACCTTCAGGTAGAAAAACCTTCTGGTTGGCATGATACAGACTGGACAGATTGCGCATGGACAAACGGGGATGCCGTTCTGCCCTTGGGTGATCTGACGCAGGATTGCATGGGTATCCTTTCCCTGAACATTCGGGCAGCAGGTCCTTATCAGAAGCAGGATACAAAAGTTATTCTGAACAGTAAGTATTCTGCCTGAACAACGCTTAGTCCTCTCCATCTTTTTTAGGTGTAGAGGACTAAGCTTTTGATATCGACACAGTATTTGTGACGATGGTTCACATAGTTTCAATATTTCATGAAGTCGAATTTCTTTTCACAATTTTGCGATCTTCATGGAAGATGCAAAGAAAGTTACGGTTATTATGTCTAATTACCCACTTCCTTCATCAACTACCCAGACAATTTCATCTGGCCAAACAGTGAGTGGTGCCTCTTATGGCACTCCAGACCATGTTGTTGTTGAAGGTAATCTTACAAGCGCTTCTTTGACTCAAACCGAGGGTAGAGGGGCTGGTATCGGGTCTATTCTTGTCCAGAGTGACGGAACGCTTTCCCATATTACAGTAACAGATGGCGGAAATATTTTCGCACTGAGCGGCGGACGTGCCTCCGATATTTCGTTAGATGGTGATCGTAGCGCTGATCTTATCGTTGAGAATGGCGGGAGTGTTGACACTGTTACGGCCTCTAACAGTGCTGGGATTGATTTGCGTGGAGGCACGCTTTCCAATGTCACGCTGACAGCAAGTGCCAGTATGAGTGTTGAATCTGGCGGTGCAGTAAGTGGCGTTAATGTGGGCGATACTGCACAGGTCGCGGTTGATCCCAATTCTCAGATATCATCCATTACCGTATCTGGTGGAGGTACAGTTGAAAATCAGGGCGGCACCATCACTTCGGCAACTATTCAAAGTGGCGGGAATGTCTCGGTTGAAAGGGGATATTCCTATAACCCTGTAACGAGTTCAGGTGGTTATTCCAACGGAACTATTGATCAAGCTACCATCAGTAGTGGCGGAACGTTAACGGTTGGAAATGGTGGATCAGCAACAAATGTCGGCCTTAAAACTGGTGGACTTATTGATTTCTCCACGTTGACGTATGATTCCTCTGCCAAATACAGCTATGATGCTGCTACATATACTCTCACAGTTACGGGGGGTGGTGGAACGGCAAGTGTCACACTAGATCCTGACACGTCTGATGTCGTTCCCGGCCAGCAGTTTGATCTCGTTCGTGATGACGATGGCAGTCTCGCTATTGAAACCTGCTTTCTGGCAGGCAGCATGATCCAGACACCCAATGGCGATGTTCCCGTTGAGAATATCCGTTTGGGTGACGAGATTACAACATACGTGAATGGCAAGGAGGAATCTCGGAGTGTCATCTGGGCAGGTAAGGCTCATGCTACGGTGCGCCCCGAACTCGCAGATGATGAAGCTGGCTATCCAGTCCGAATTCTCAAGGACGCGATTGCCGATGGTGTTCCTTATAAGGATATGCTTATTACGTCTGAACACTGCTTATTCTTCAAAGGTCGCTTTGTGCCAGTGCGCATGCTAGTAAATGGTGTATCCATTTTCTACGATAAATCGATTACTTCTTATGATTACTATCATGTTGAAACAGAGCAACATTCTGTCATCCAAGCCGATGGCATGCTGACAGAAAGCTACCTGGATACGGGCAATCGTCGCTCTTTCCGCCAAGAAGGTTCTGTGGTCACACTTGGAGGCAAAGTCCGCACTTGGGAAAATGATGCGGGCGCACCGCTTTGTGTGGATCGTGCTTTTGTAGAACCGTTGTTCCGAGCTTTGGAGTGGCGTGAAAATAGTATCATTGGTTGTCAGATTGCTCCTAATTTGATTGAAATGACCAATGAACCTGATCTGCATTTAGTTACCCAGACTGGTGCTGTAATCCGGCCTATGCGTAAAACCGCACATAAGTACAGCTTCATGCTGCCGCCTGAGACACACTCTGTGCGGATTATTTCTCGTGCCAGCCGTCCATCAGACGTGATTGGTCCGTTTGTGGATGATCGTCGTTATATGGGTGTGGCTGTCGCAGATGTACAACTCCAATGTGCCAAACAGCAGTTCGATATTACTTCTCACCTCCAGGACGAAAAACCTTCGGGTTGGCATGATACCGATTGGACAGATTGTGCATGGACCAATGGGAACGCGGAACTGTCCTTAGGTAATCACCTGACACATGGGAAAATGGGCATCCTCTCCATGACTATTCGTGCAGCAGGCCCCTACCTGCTTGAAACAAAGCAAAATGCTGACATGAAGACGCAGTCTGTCTAACGTTTTCTATCAAGTCAGTTGTGATTGGGGCTTTCCCTTTATCGGGAAGGCCTCTTTTTTTATCATGAATATCTATTGATCTAACCAATAATACCAACCCAAGCCTTCATAGAAGCCCGCGTGATACTAACTATGCGGATGCCTTTTCTGAGCTATGCCCTGCACCCGAAGGCGCGGGGCTGGAGACATCGTTACAACCTCATAACTCACCACAAGCTAACGGGAACATCACGCCCCGTAGGCAAGAATGTACGCCTCCCCAACCACTCTTGCACAGGGAAACCTCACATACCAAAGGAAGGGCCTGAATCTTCGCGGTCATCATCATGATCATGCTCCATTTTTTCGCTACAGAAAGACGTCTCCATCAGACATGACATCAGTCTACTCATCTAACAAAGAAGCCACACGGCTACCTTGATGCATAATGTCGGTAATCCTGACTCCCTTTGTTTGTGTATCCTCAATATAAACCTCATTTTGTAAAAAGGTGTGGTTAAACCACACCCTTTTACCGCCTACCCGATCATAGCGGCGCAGCCGCCGCACTGAGGGTGCAATGGTGTATGAAGACCCTGAAATATGTGTGGTCAAAGTGTGGACAGATCGTAGGTCAGAATGAGGTCGAAAGTTAGGTCAATGCAGGGGCAGATCAATAGTCAGTGCTAGGTCTAGATGACGTCCATGTGGGGACTCTTCCTTGTGAAAAGCTTTCTCGTCGCATCATCGCAGGCAATTCTTCCCGACAAGGAGGAGAACAACGTGTCAAAAGGTATAGAAAAACTCAGAGCCCGAACGATGAAACAACATGCATCCTGCCGGGCTGGTAAACTCTATCGATGGTTGTTCGAGCACCACGAAACGATCCGCCAAGCAAGAGATGACAACATTGGTTGGGAGGAAATAGTTGACGCAGCCCGAGCAGACGGGATCTCAATCGTATCGGATCGTCCTGGACGCAAACTCATTCAATGGAAATGGAAACGTGTTTGTTTGGCACTTGGCAAGCTCACTCAACCAAGGAGCAGTAATGACGTCAACGACCGAGTTGCTGACAGACCCATCATGCCCAGCAGACTGCCTGCTGACTGGAAACCGGAATTCGTTGAAATACCGCAACCTGTCTCCCAACCTGCTCAGGGAAAGCCGCAAAACTCCTCTCTAACGGTCAAAACCGAGACGATGCCTGCAGGGACCTCTATGACGATGGAGCAAAAAATAGACAAAGCCCGTTTCACTCTCGGTCAGGCCAAGTTCGATCTCACGATGGCCAAAGAACAGATCAGGCTGAACGACAGTCAGGGTGCTCCAATGCTTGCAAAGGAAGGGGAAGCAAAACTCCCAGAGCTGCGGGAGATCATCAAACAAAGACGGGCCATTTATGATCGCCTCCTTGCTGGTGAGGATGTTCCTGAAGAAGAACTGGAATTCAAATCGCCTCGCGAGAGAGAAGAGATATGAGATTCTGACGACATAGTGCTGCCGTTACAGCAGCGACACAGACAGACGTTAAAGGGAGTGGTTAATAATCGCTCCCTTTAACGTCACCACATGAGGAACACTCATCGGCATCAAACAACATTGTTTTCTGCACTTTGCGAAGGCGATAGAGACCTCCCCATTCCGTATGTGACCAATCCTCAACCTCTGATATTTTTCATCGTCCGGTAAAAAACACCTGCCCATTGAGGACATATCGAACTTTACTGCATATCTTTCAAACAGCTTCGATAGGCCCAGGATAAGCCTGCACAAGAGGATCATGGGTCAGCAGAAGTAGTCCTTCCACAGTGGCCTGTGCTACGAGAATACGGTCAAATGGATCCCGATGCACATCTGGCAGTTGTCCGACCATCAGAGCGTGCCGGCTAGTGATTGGTAGCTCCTGATAGCCATTTTCAATCAGACCGCGCCGCAGCAGATGAGGATCTATTTGAAAGTCTGCACGCCCCAACCCAGCCTTAATGGTAATTTCCCATAAACTGGCTGCACTGAAGAGCAGAACATTGTGCTGATCTTCCATCAAAGCTTTCGCACGTGCTGATAGCTTATCAGGCTCCCCTGCCGCCCAGAGAAGCAGATGGGTATCCAGAAGAAGCTTCATGTCGAACCATCGAACAGAGACATAATGTCCTCTTGTCCCATGCGATCAAAATCCTCGGGCACCTGAATTCTTCCAGCAAGAAAACCCAGACGGCGTTGCTGTGGCTCTTCGGGAGATGAGACTGGACTGACACGCACCATTGGTCGACCAGCTTTGGCAATGATGAAGCTTTCGCCTTTCATGGCACCCTCAATCAATCGAGACAGATGAGTCTTGGCTTCATGAATATTGACTGTACGCATAGCGAAAGTCTCCTAAACTCCACCCAGATTAACTTAGTCATATTAGTCTAGTTCATCAAGGGCTTTGTCTTCTTTCTTCAGAAGACCTAATGCCACATTTCGAAACTCGCCTTTTCCGCTGACAATATAATCGCAAGGACCGGAAATTACGTGAGCTGATCGACGCGGAAATCTCACAGAAGGGTTGTACATCGGGTTAGATTATGAAAAAGTCTGTTTTGCACAAAAGAAATTTTCGTAAGCTATAA